>NZ_RPSE01000017.1:0-42382 GCF_003949955.1 Streptomyces sp. WAC05292 | reverse complement strand
CCGCCCCGGCGCCCTCGTCGGCTTCGACGTCGACCTGACCGCGCAGGAGATCCAGCGGCGCGCCCAGATCCTCGCAGCCCTCGGGCCCGACTGGGACCCGGTCGAGGTGCTGCGCGGCGAAGAGGAGGCGTATGACCTGCTGTACTCGGGCCTGGACGCCGACCAGCAGCGGATCCACGACGACCTCGTCGCCGCCGGGGTGCTCCCCCGCCGCCCGGGCGGTGGCCGTGCTGCCGCTTGACCCGCAGGCCGACCCGGGCCGCCGCGCCTGGGTACGCTGCCCGGGCTGCGACGACGCCCGCGCCTGCGGGCCGTGCGCGGATCGGCGGACGTGCCCGGACCACTGGCGCTACCTGCTGAGCAACACCGGCAGCCTGCTCCACCTGCAGTGCCCGGGGTGCACCCACGTGTGGGTTCACGAGACGGGCTTCGGCGCGACCCGCTCCCGCTGGGACCGCCTCACCGACACCCTCCGCGGCCTCTGACGCGAAGCCCCCACGGGGGCGACGCACGTGCGACGACCCGACGGCCGTCCGCGTGCCCACCCGCCCGATCCCGCCAGACCAGGCCACTTCGCGCCAAGCGCGACGAAAGGCACCCGCGCTGCGGCTCCCCCCGGCTACACAGAGGGCTGCTGGAGCCGGCGGCCGCCACGGCCGTGCTCGGGGGAGGTCTGGACGGTTGCCGACGATCAACATGGCCGTACCGCTCGCGGTCGTCGTCTCCTTCCGCCTGCGCCGGCGCACCCGGGCCCGCAGCCGGGCGGAGGAGCGGACCACGGCCCTCATCATCCCGGCGCCGGGGGTCCTGCTCGCTCCCACCCCGGTCGGCCGCAGAGTCCTGGGCGTCCTGGGCCGGCCGGCCGGCGGCGTCACCCGGGCCGGCCGGTGAGCCCGCGCGCCCGCAGGCCGCGACGGGCGCCGCTGGGCAGGCGCCCGCCGGTACGGCGGCGCACCCGCAGGCCGGCCCGGCGGCAGCGCGCGCAGGAGCGCACAGCCGGTCTCCTGGTGGGCGGGGCCGCGGCGCTCGCCTTCGCGGCGGCCGTGGTCGACTGGCTGCTGACCCACTGGTGGGTCCCGGCCGCGGTCGGCGCCTGCGCGGTGGCCGCCGTCGCCGCCCGGCTGCACCGGGCGCGGCAGCGGGCGCGGTGGGAGGCGGTCCGCGCGCAGGGGCTGCGCTACGGGCTCCCCCGGCTGGACGCCCTGCACCACTCCCGCTTCGAGGACGCGGTACGGGACCTGATGCGCCGGGACGGCTGCGCGGACGCGGTCCGGGTCGGGGGCGGCGGGGACCTGGGAGCCGATGTGAAGGCCACCGACCCCTTCCGCCGGCGCTGGTCTGTTAACTGCACTTCGGTTGGGTCGTTGAGCGGGACGACGCCTACCCCCAAGGAGTCCCATTGCCCAGGGACCTACACCGCGAGCTGATTGACGGACGTACTGACGTACCCCGTGTCGGTGCGGTGATCCAGATGCCCCGCCAGATTCCGCCGTACGCCGTGGCCGACGCTGCCGGCATCTTGGTCGCCCCCGTCGAGTCCTACCTCAAGGACCTCTCCCTCGGTGACAACAGCCCGGCGACCTGTCGCAGTTATGCCAACGACCTGCTGCGCTGGTTCCGGCTGCTGTGGCTGCTTGGCGTCGACTGGGAAAAGGCCACCGGGGCGGAGGCCGCGACCATGGTCGGCTGGCTCCGCACCGCCAAGAACCCGCAGCGCCGCCGCAGCAACCCGTCGTCCCCGCCACCAGGGTCGGTGAATCCGCGCACCGGCAAGCAGTACCTGAGAGCCGGATACGCGCCGACCACCATCAATCACGCTCTGACCGTCGTCAGCGGCTTCTACGCTTTCCACCGCCACTACGGTCGCGGCCCGGTGGTCAACCCGGTGCCGGAGTCCGTGCAGCGCCGGCGGGCCCTCGCCCACCGCAGCCCGGACAGCCCGACGCCGCTGCACCGCCGGGCCCGGCTGAGGCAGCGAACCCCGCAGAAGCAGCCCCGAGCGATCCCCGACGCGATGTGGGACGAGTTGTTCGCAGCCATGAACCACGACCGCGACCGGGCCCTGCTCCAGCTCTACGTCTCCAGCGGAGCTCGCGCGAGCGAACTGCTTGGCATCACCTTGGGCGACATCGACTGGTCGGGCCAGCAGCTCTACGTCATCAGCAAGGGCACCGACCTGCGCGAACCGGTCCCGGCCAGCCCGCAGGGCTTCCTGCTGCTGGCCGCCTACCTTGACCAGGCCGGGATCCCCGCCGCAGACGAGCCGGTCTGGCGGACCCGGCACGGCGCCGAGAAGCCTCTCACCTACTGGGCCATACGCCGCATCCTCCAGCGCGCGAACACCAAGCTTGAAACCAACTGGACCCTCCACGACCTGCGGCACACCGCCGCTCAGCGGATGGCCAACGACGCCAACCTGACCCTCTCGGAAGTACGTACGATCATGCGACACGCCGCCCTGGCCACCACGGGCATCTACCTCAACACCCGCATCGACGACCTCTTCGACAAGCTCCAGGAGCACTACAACCGGCCGCGCGTCGAGCGGTCCTTCGCCCCCGGCTATGACCCCGCTGACATCCAGGCGGTGTTCGGTGGCTAACGTCCACGGCACGCTCGTCCCCACCTACACCGCCCGCAACCGCCGGACGGTGTTCCGGGACATGACCTTCGACGAACCGGTCGCCACCCGCTTCCCAGACGCCGCCGTGAAGGCCGCCCCGGCTCCGCGGCCGGACGACCCGCCGGCTCCTTTCGGCGACCTGTCCCGGACGTCGGTCCTGCAGCTGTGCTCGCTGGTCGAGCAGTTCGCGCCGGGCCTCACTCACTCCACCTACGTTAAGCGCCGCCGCGGTTTGCGGCTCCTGTTCGAGCACCTGGAAACCCTGCCTGGCGCGGACTGGCAGGCCAAGTGGGAGAACAGCCCCTTCGACGGTGACAAGGCCTTGCCGGTCAATACGCTCGTGGTTTCCGGATCGACCCAGGACCGGCAGGCCGTGACATCGGCGGCAAAACTGGCTTTCTGCGCGCGCGTCATCCGGCCCTCAGTCGGCGGGTTCCGCGCCAACAGGTTCGGCGATTACCCCGAAAGCTTCGGGTTGGCTAGCCACGACCCGGCCCTGGAGGCGTTCTATGCGGCGGTCGATGCCCGATCCAACCTCGGTCTCAGCCACCGCATCCGCGTCAAGTTCGACATCGCCTGCGCGCTCACTACGCAGGGGATCGGACTGGAACACCTCACTCCTGAGGCCCTGCTGCACTATTCGCTGGAATGTCGGCGCCTCGGCGTCACTCACGGTGCCAGCAAGGACCAGTCGTGTTTCGCAGCCCGAGGGGCTTGGGAGATTCTGCACTCTACCGGGCACTTCCCGCCCGGCACCCCCGCGACGCTGCGGAAGTTCATCTATACCGGCCAGCTCACCCCGGAGCAGCTGGTCGACCGCTACCCACTGCGCAATCAGGGGATCCGGCGGTTGATCATCGACTACCTCCTACGCAGGCAGGCCGACACCGACTACGTCACTCGCGACGGCTTGGCCCGCATTCTGGCGGGCACCTTCTGGTCGAAGATCGAGCAGATTCACCCTGACCAGGCCAGCCTCGCCCTCGGCCAGGACGTCTGGGACCAGTGGCGGGCACATGTCGCCTTCTGGGAGAGGGACCGCGCCAAGGAGCGGAAGAACACCGAGTCGATTCTCCTGGCGATTCGCGGCTTCTACCTGGACCTGCAGTCCTGGGCGGTCGAGGAACCTGAGCGCTGGGTTCCCTGGGTGGCTCCATGCCCGGTCCGGCCCGAGGACCTCAAGGGCTTCTCCAAGCGCCGGCGCGAGATCAACCGGCGGATGGCCGACCGCACCAGGCAGCGGCAGCCGCTGCTGCCTGGCCTGGTCAAACACGTCGAAGAACGACACGAACGGTTCTGCGGACTGTTAGAAGCGGCACGGCAAGTCGGCCTGGGAGAGTCCTTCGAGCACGGTGGCCGACGCTACCGCCGCAGCGACTCAACGAAGGACCAGCGACGGTTCAAGATCGAGACTGAGCCCCCAGTCCGCATCCACGACGAGGACACCGGCGAGCTGATCAACGTCACTTTCGCCGAGGACTCAGCGTTCTGGGAATGGGCGGCCATCGAGGTCCTGCGGCACAGCGGCATCCGTATCGAGGAGCTGTCGGAACTCACTCACCTAAGCGTCCGACAGTACGAGCGACCGAACGGCGAGGTCATCGCCCTGCTGGTCATCACTCCGTCGAAGAACGACCGTGAACGAGTGATCCCGATGTCAGCGGACCTCTTCCACGCGATCGCCCAGATCATCCGCCGCCACCACCGCGGCGGACAGACGATCCCGCTAGTCAGCCGCTACGACGGACACGAGAAGACCTGGTCTGACCCCATGCCCTTCCTCTTCCAGAGGCAGGTCGGCAGCATCCGCAGCGTCCTGGCGACCGGCACGATGCTCAACATGCTCCGCCGCACCTGCAAGGCGATCGGCGAGACGAACAGAGCATTTGCCGGCCTTGCCTTCACACCCCACGACTTCCGAAGGCTCTTCGCAACCGAGATCGTCAACGGCGGACTCCCCATCCACATCGGTGCCGCACTGCTTGGCCATCTCAATCTGCAGACCACTCAGGGTTACGTCGCGGTCTTCAACGAGGACGTCGTCGCGCATTACCAGCGGTTCCTCAACAACCGTCGGGCCCTACGCCCGGCCGCCGAATACGGCGAGGTCACTGAGCAGGAGTGGGCAGAGTTCCAGGAGCACTTCGAGAAGCGGAAGGTCGAGCTGGGCAGCTGCGCGCGCCCCTATGGGACCCCCTGCCGGCACGAGCACGCTTGCATCCGCTGCCCCGTACTCCAGGTCAATCCCAAAATGGTGGCGCGACTCGATGAACTGGAGAAGGATCTGCTCTTGCGGCGACAACGTGCTCAGGCGGAATCGTGGCTGGGGGAGATCGACGGGATCGATCAGACCCTCGTCTTCCTCCGCGGTAAGCGCGCGGAAGCCCTCCGCCTCACGCGAAGGACCCCTGTTGATCTGGGGCTCCCGCGGCCACGTTCCTAGGAGCCATTGTGACCACCCCGCTGAGCCCGACGACCATCCAGCGACTGGCGTTCGTCCGCTTCCTCCACGAGCAGGGCATAGCCCAAAGCAGCCAGCCCGAGCCGCTGTCAGCAGCCGCAGTCCTGTCGTTCCAGGATGCGGTGGAGCACTTCTTGCTGATAGCCGCCGACCATCTGAAGGTCAACCTGCCGAGCAGCATGCAGTTCCTCCAATACTGGGAGAGGCTGAACCCGTCCATGCCCGTCGGCCAGGAACTGCCCAGCAAGCAAGCCCTCGACCGGGTGAACAAGATCCGCGTCGCACTCAAGCACTACGGAACGATCCCTTCAACTCAGGCAATCTCCCAGGCGAAAGCGGACGTGACCACGTTCTTCACCGATGCGACACAGATGATCTTCAATGTCGACTTCGGCACCGTGGACATGGTGGACCTGGTTGCGAGGGAGGAGACCAGCAGGTTTCTTCATGAGGCGCACACCCACGCCGTCGCAGGAAACGTCATCCCGGCGATGGCCGGCTTGGTCCTCGCCATGGAAGAACTGCTCGACTACTACACAGGCGACAACCAGCACCAAAGGCACTGGCCGACGAACCCGTTCCAGTTCGGCCCCAAACTCGATCGCTACCGAGACCCCACGTTCCCCCTCGACACTGCGAAGCCTGAGCTGAAGCAGATCGAACGACTGACCGAGTCGGTCAGTCGTATCCAGCAGGCGATGCAGGTGATGGCACTCGGGATCGACTATGCAAAATACATCCAGTTCAGGGCAATCTCGCCAGCCATCGGCCGCTACTTTGCGGGCCCTATTCGGATTCACTTCTCGCCCGCACACCGGTCGCTGACGCTGGACGATTACAAAGCGTCGCGGCTCTTCGTCATCGAGTCTGCCCTGCGGGCAACTAGAGCAGACGCCACCCTCGCAAGGACGGCGTCCCACTACTCGGCGATCGAGGAAGTAGCGACAACAGCTAAGTACGTCTTCGAAGAGATGCACTGGACAGGCCCAGCCGAACCAGCACTGTAGTTGCCGTTCAGGCGCCCGGGTGAAGTGCAGAGAAGGGTGATCCAGTGCAAGCACCGCGCCAAGGGCCTGGACGGCTCGGCGGTGGGCACGCCGGACCTCCAGGTCCTCAACGGCACCGCGCGCCAGGTGCACGGCGCCGACGTCGCGGTGATCGTGACGAACGGCCGGGTCACCAGGCCGGCGGTGGCCTTCGCCGCACAGCAGCGCCTTCACGTCGTCGACCGCCAGACCTTGGCCGTCTGGGCGGCCGACTCACGCCCCCTGTGGGAAGTCCTGCGCTCCGTCCCCCCGCCGCGCCGCCCGACCCCCCGCTCGTAGCGGGAAACGGCCCCGGCCGCCGTGGTCAGGTCGGCCAGGCGACGGTGCCGTTGCGGACCACCAGGGGTTCGGGGCGGTCCGATTCGTGGAAGCGGGTCCAGCCGAGGGCGACCGCGCCGTCGGCGTGGCGGTGGCGGTCGACGGCCCTGGCCGCGAGCCGGGAGAGGAGCACGCCGACGTCGTCGAACTCGTCGGGGTGGAGTTCCTGCCGGCTGGTCAGCGCCCAGCCGCCGGAGCCCGGGCCGTCGCGGCGGACCAGTACGGACACCAGGGCGCCGCCCGACGAACGGGCAGGGCCCGAGCCGCCCAGCAGGGGCCGGTGGTCGTCCTCCGCGCCCGGGGCCGCGTACGGCTCTGCGGGTACGGGCTCCGGCCGCGGGCCGAGGCCGAGGTGCAGGCGCAGTTCGGTGAGCTCCGCCTCGGACAGGTCGTCGCGGAGGTCCACGGCGAGGACCACTTCATACGTGTCGGACATGGCCGCAGGCCAGCGGCCGGCTCCGACGGTCGGCTGAGCCGCCGGGTGCGGATCGCCCTGGATGCGGGCGTGCAGGTGTTCGTCGTGCCGGCCGTCGGCGTGGAGCAGGGCGCTGCGCAGGGTGCCTTCCAGGGGGAAGCCCGCCTGGAGGGCGACGCGGCAGGAGGCCTCGTTCGCGACGGAGTGCGTGATCCTCAGCCGGTGCAGTCCCAGTTCGTCCAAAGCCCACCGGCTGACGCGGGCTACGGCCGCGGCCATGACCCCGTGCCCCCGGCCCTCGGGCAGCAGCCAGTACACGAACTCGGCGCTGCCGCCCGCCAGGTCGACGTCGGCCAGCCCGACCAGGCCCACCGGGCGTTCGCCGGAGGGCGGGGTGATCGCCCAGACCGCCGCCTCCTCGGCGCGCCAGCGCCCGCCCCACCGCGCGATCTTCTCGCGGGCGCCGGCGGGCGTCAGGTCCTCGGGCCGATTCCAGTGCCGGATGCCGGGGTCGCGGCAGGAGTCCGCCAGGGCTTCCGCGTCGGTGTCGGTCTCGCGCCAGGGGCGCAGCAGGAAACCGGCGCGGAGGGCGAACTCCGGCTGGTCGCCCGCTCCCATGGCGCCGGCGGGGAGCACGGGCGGTATCGGATGCATCCGATCATGATGTCAGCCCGCCCTGTTAGCGTCGCCGCACCGTTGTGCAGGGGCAACGAATCGGGAGGGTGCGGGTGGACGTCCGGGGAGGCGGGGCGGTCGGGTACCGCTCGGCGGAGGCGGTCGCGCGGGCGGCCGGGGAGCTGATCGGCGGGGACGGCGGCAGCGTGCCCGAGTACGAGGCGCTGCTCGACGCGGTCGTCCGCCTGGCCGGACGGGACCGGGGCGCGCTCGCTGCGGCCCTGCAGCCGGTCGTGGAGCAGTGGCCCGGCCCGTACCAGCCGCAGGCGGCCGCCGCGAGGCGGCTCCTCGCGGTGGTCCGCAGCGCGGCGGGACCGGTCGAGCCGGGCCCCGCGGAGGCGTCGCGCTGGCTGGAGACCTGCCAGCACGAGGCGGTCGACCTGGTGCTCGCGGCCCGGGCCGGCGAGGTCTGCTCCCTGCTGCGCCGCGGTGCGGTGGTGCCGATGCTGCTGGCCACCTCCGACAGCGCGGACGGCACGCTGGATCCGCGCGAGCTGGTGATGCGGCTGACGGAGTACGAGCAGGCGGGCGCCCGGCCCGGGCCCGCCGACCTCGGGCAGGCGCTGCTGCGGTGCGGCGGCGGGCCCGCCGACCCGGACGTGGTGTCGGCCGCCGAGGAGTTGGAGCTGCCGGAGGGGCCGCGGGTCGCCGCGTGGCTGCGCGCCGGCGGGCTGCCGCAGCCGGAGCTCACCGTGGAGCGTGAGCCGGGCGAGCCGGAGCCGCCGAGCCGCCGGCGGCGGGCCCGCGTGGGGCGGCGGATCCTCGTCGGCACCGGGGAGCTCCCCGGGCGGGGGGACTTCCCGCGGCCGTTCTGGTCGCTGTTCCGCCGCTTCGAGCCGCTGATCGGCTGCAACCACCTGCTGCTGCGGTCCCGCGAGCGGCACGCCGCCGCCGCGCTGCCCTGGCATCCGGAGATCGTGGCGTCGCGTCTGCTGACGCAGGTCGCGGCGACCGCCGACCAGAACGGCGCCGGTGACGGCAGCCCGGACTTCCTGCCGGCGCTGGCCCGCAGCTCGGGCCCGGCCGGGCCGGCCGTGCACCTGGCCGTGGCGTACGGGCTCGGGGCCCGGCCCGACGCCGCCCGCGCCGCGGCGGTGGAGGCACTGGCCGGACTGGCGGCGCGCGGCCGCCTCGACGGGGCGCTGCTGGGCGCCCACTTGGCCCGGCTGGTGCTCCTGGGCACGCTGAAACTCCCGGTGGTCACGGCATCGCTCCGTGAGGCCGCGGAAGCCCCGGGCGGCGCGGCCGCCGTGTGGCCGGTGGCGGCCGCGGCCCTCCCCGAGCTGCTGGCGCCGCCGGCCGCGGGCGGGCCCGTACGGCCGCATGTGCCGCTGTTGGCCCTGGCCGCGGACTGCGCCGCGGCCTGCGGCGCGCGCGGCACAGTCCCCGGCGTCGACGCCCTCGCGGCCCGGCCGGGCTCGGCCCCCTCCACCCGCGAAGCCCGCCGCCTCCACACGACGCTCGCGGCCCCGGCGTGAGGCGCGGCGTCCCGGCTCACCGGGTGCCGCGGGCGGGCCCCGGCGGGCAGCCGGTGGTCCGGGGCGGCCTTCGGCCCGGCGCATCCGATGGCACCGGCAGCCTTCCGACGGCGATGCTTCCGCGGTGAACGCCCTTCCCCCGCCGCGCGACCGGCACCTCCTGCCGGTACGGGGCCCGCGGGGCTGCGGCTTCGTCCTCGGCTATGCGGACATGCGCGACCTGGTGGCCGGCCTGGTGCTGCCGCAGGCGCGTCGATGTACGTCATGAGCGCGATGGAGACGTCCCGCGAGCTCGTTCGGCACTCCACGGGTACGAGTTCGCCACCAAGGCTGTCACGCACGCGCTGTCCGCCCTGGAGCCCGTCCTCGCCGACCGTCTCGCCGTGCAGGAGCCGCTCCACGGCCTCATCGCGCGGGCCGCGGACGCCGGGCTGATCACGGCCGGACTCGCCGCCGAACTCGACCGCGGCCGGCTCCTGCGCGACCGACTCGCGCGGGGCGCCGCGTCGAGCGCGGCCCTCCCCCCGCTTCGGGCGGTCGCCTTGGTGCGTGCCGTCTTCGAGGCCGTCTCCCCACTCCTGCGCCCTGCGTCGGCGGGGCCGACAGCCCACGAGGGGGGCGGAGCGGGCCTCGCACGACTGTGGGGGGAGTACCGGCGCGGACCATTCCCAGAAGGCTTCCGCGGCGTGGACGTCGACGGCGTGGACCTGACCCTCTTGGACGCCGACGTGGCGGGCGTCGTGCAGAGCGAGCTGTCGGGCGGCCTCGACGGCAGGGGCGTCGCCGTGCTCTGGCGCTGCATCGCCACTCTCGACGGGATCGTTCCCCTGCTCCACGAGGAGTACTGCGCCTCCTGCTTCAGCAGGCTCAGGGCCATGGCCCGGGTCGCGGCGGCGCCCCACACCCCCGCCGCGACCTGACCGTTGCGGGCGGGCTCAGGGGATGCGCCACTGCTGGGACTTGTTGTTCGCGGTGCAGGGGGTGACCGTGAGTTGCCGGCCCGCGCCGTTCGACGTCAGGCAGCCGCCCTGGAAGGCGATGTCCTTGATGGTGTAGGCGTTCGAGGACGGGACGCGCTCCAGGTTCCACCAGAGTCCGCCGCCCGCGCCGCCCAGTTCCACGCGCACCGTTTCACCGAAGTGGGTGAGGGCACGGGCGAGGGGCTGGCCGCTGGAGGAGCACACGCGGAAGCTCTCGTAGCTGCCGCGCTCGTACACCCACCCGAAGGCCGTGGTGCCGCCCATGACGACCTGCGTTCCCGACGCCTGGCTGTTGGAGGCCAGGCCGACCTTGAGGCCGTCGCCGACGCTGGTGATGGCGCCCCACACGCCGCCGCCGCAGCCCTGGAGCGGGGTCGAGCCCGAGCCGCCGCCGGCCCCGCCGGACGGGGTGCCGCCCGACGGGGTGCCGCCGCTCGGGGAGCCGCCTGCGGCGTTCTGGGCGGGGGCCGGCGCAGGCGGCTGGGCCGCCCCTGCACCACCCGGCCCGCCGGGGGGCGTGCCGGTGCCGCCGCCGCCCTGCCCGTCCGCCGGGTCCTGGGCCGGCGGCGGGGCCGCCGACGCGGGTGGAGGGGACTGCGTGCCGCCGGTGGCGGTCGCGCCGGGGGCTGCACCGCCCGGGGCCTCGGCGGACGCCGACGCGGCGGGCTGCGCCCCCGCGCCCCGCGCCTCGGAGTCCCGCGCCCACGGCGCCACCTGCAGGACGGTGACGGCCACCGTGGCGGTCACCGTGACCGACACGGCGACCGGAACGACGACTGCCGCCGGAAGCCGGAACTTTCGCCACCGCTTCTTCCGCTCGCCGCCTGCGGGCTGCCCGGCGGCCGCGGCGACGACCGGCCCGGCCGGGGCGTCGAGTTCGCCCAGGGGCCGGCCGGCCGCCGCCCGGCGGGCCGCCGCGGCCATCACGGAGGCGTCGGCGTACCGCTCCTCGGGCCTCTTCGCCAGTGCCCGGGCGACGAAGGCGCGTACGGGCCCGGGGAACTCGCCGGGGAGGTCGGGCGCGGGTTCGCGGACGTGCTTGAGCGCGATCTCGATCACCGAGTCACCGCTGAACGGCGGTTCTCCGGTGAGCAGTTCGAAGCAGACGACGCCCATGGAGTACAGGTCGGAGGCGGCGACGGCGCCGAGGCCCTCGGCCTGCTCGGGTGCCATGTACAGGGCGGTGCCGAGGACGGCGTGGGAGTCGGTGATGCTGGTGGTGGCCGCGCTGGAGCGGGCGATGCCGAAGTCGGTGACGGTCACCCGCCCGTCCTCGGCCACCATCAGGTTCGACGGCTTGATGTCGCGGTGGGTCACCCCGCTCAGGTGGGCGGCGTGCAGCGCGTCCAGGGCCTGGGCGGCGATGTCGAGCGCCTGCTCGGGCGGGAGCGGGCCGGACCGGGAGCGGAGCTCGCCGAGGGTGCGGCCCTCGATGAGCCCCATGACGATGTACGCGACCCGCTCGCCCGTCTCCAGGGGGCTCTCGCCGTAGTCGTGGACGTCGACGATGCCGGGGTGGCTGAGCGAGGCGAGGACGGTGGCCTCGCGTCGGAAGCGGGCGGCGAAGCCGGGCGCGTCGAGCAGGGCGGGGAGCAGGACCTTCACGGCGACCTGCCGCCTGAGTACCCGGTCGTCGGCGCGCCACACCTCGCCCATTCCGCCGCCGCCGATCCGCTCGGTCAGCGCGTACCGGTCCCCGAGGACCGTGCCCCGTCCCCACATGTGTGCTCCCCCGCGATGCCGGCTGCCCGGTGGTCCGTACAACAAGTGCAGTGCGGGACAGGGTACTTGGGGTCGGTGTCGTTCCCCGCACGGCAGCTGGGGCCTGTCGCGAAAGTGGATCTTGTTCGTTGGTGATCACGTCTCGTGGGGCGGATCAACCGCCTCAAGCGCCACCGGGCCGTTGCCACCCGGTACGACAAACTCGCCGTCCGCCACGAAGCAACCGTCCTGGTCGCAGCCATCGACGAATGGCTGCGACCAGCACGTCCCGACGCCCCTCAGACGATGTCGAATTCGTTGCCCTCGGGGTCCTGCATGGCAGCGGCGTAGAACCCCGCATCCGGATCGTCCTTGATCCGCAGCACGGTGGCGCCGGCTTTGACCAGCCGCTCCACCGTAGCCTTGACCCGCTGTACGCGGACGTCCAGTGGGACGTCACGGCCCCCACCGACCTTCAGGTCGAAGTGCCACCGGTTCTTGGCGGCCTTCGGCTCCGGAACCTCCTGGAACCACACCCGTGGCCCGCGTCCCTCGGGATCGATGATCGACTCCGGAATGTCCCCGGCGCCGGCCGGCAACTCTGCCTCGGGCACCCCCACCGCCGCCCAATAAGCACGCCACGTGGCATGCCCGTCGGGCGCAGGCTCAGGCACATAGCCCAGGGCCTCGGACCAGAAGGCCACCATCCTCTGCGGATCGGAGCAATCGATCGTCAGCTGCACTGTCATCTCCATGCGCGGAGCCTGCCAGGCAGGTCTGACAGCCGATCCACTTTCACAACAGGCTTTAAGCGGTCGTCCCCCAGTGCCAGAGGAGGTCGCCGCCCTCGGGGAGGGCCGACCAGCGGGCGGCGGCCGCGTCGAGGCGCGGGCCCGTGCGGGCCAGGGCGTCCGGGCCGATCGGGGGGCGGCCGACACCGCGGCCTTCGGCGGGCAGGCCGCGCCACACCCGGTACGCCCAGTTCACGGACAGCTCGGCGGCCAGCACGGCGTCGCCGCCGCGGCGCAGGACCTTCATCCCGGAGCGGCGGTGCCGGCCCGGGGCGAGCAGCTCGAAGCCCTGGAAGGTGGCGCCGCGCGCCACCGCGCCCCAGAAGCCGTCGTCGATGCCGAGGGCGGTCTCGACGACGGCGTGGACCAGGTCGTGCGGCAAGGTCGGGCCGACGGGCTGGGCGGGCAGCCTGACGTCCGGGCCCTTGCGGTGGCGGACGAGGATCTCGTGCTGGTTGTCCGGCAGCTTCCGGAAGGACATCTCCATCGGGGCCGACGGTAGACGCGGCGCCGGCCGCCGCCAAGCCGGTTTCAGCCCGCGGCGGGCTGCGCGGCCTCGGCAGGCGCGGCGGGCTTGGCGGGTGCCGCGGGCTTCGCGGGCTTCGCGGGCAGGCCGACCGTGCCCGCGCAGCCGAGCGTGTCGCCCGTGACCGGGGCGCCCTCGGCGACGTTCCGGTCGTAGGTGACGTGCCGGACGGTGACGGGGTCCCTCCCGACGGCCACGTCGAGGGTGGTGCCGTGTCCGGGGACGGCCCGGAGGCGGGCGCCGGGCAGGGCCGCCGCGACCGTGGCCGCGTCGTCCTCCCGGCCGGGCGCGTACCGGATGACCGGCGGCCCGGCCGGCCGGGCGGCGGGCGCCGCCGCGGAGGTGTCCGTCACGACGAACGCGTCGGCGCGCAGGGCCGCCGCGACCGCGGCGTCGTCGACGCGCACCCGGATCCCCGCCGGGTTGGTGCGGGCGGGCGCCGCGTAGGCCGGCTGGATGCGGGTGTCGCCGGTGATCGGCCGGTCCGCGGCCAGCGCCGCCCACAGCGCCCGGGAGCGGGCCTCGTGCCACAGCAGGGTGGAGCCGACGCCGGGCACACGGTGGTCGAACTCCCGGATGGGGACGGTGGCGAACTCGGTCTGCCCGGCCTTCAGCCGGCCCAGGGCCCAGGCGAAGTGGACGAGGTCGTCGAAGCCGGTGCCGGCGTCGGTGCGGACGGACTTGAGGAGGGTGCGGACGGTGCGCGCGGCGCCCACCGGGTCGGTGAGGGTGCCCTCGGCGGTGAGCCGGCTCAGCAGGTCGGAGACGGTGCGCTGCTGGCGGCGGACCCGGCCGAGGTCGCCGGGGCGGTTGATGTGGCGGGCGCGGACGTACTGGAGGGTGCCGCGCCCGTCGGTGCGGTGGAGGCCTGCTGGGATGTCGAGCCCGGAGTTCTCGTCCTTGAGGGGCTTGTCGGTGCAGACGACGCCGCCGCCGATGCCGTCGACGGCCTGTTCGAAGCCGAGGAAGCCGGTTTCCAGGTAGTGGTCGATGCGCAGTCCGGTGGCCTTCTCCACGGTGCGGACGGTCATGTCGGCGCCGCCGAGCGCGTACGCGCCGTTGATCTTTCCGAGCCGGGCCGGTTCGGTGTCCTGGGCGTAGGCGACGTAGGAGTCGCGCGGGATGGAGACGACGCTGGCGCGGCGCTCGTCGGCGGAGAGGTGGACGAGCATCATCACGTCGGTGCAGTTGCAGCCCTTGCCTCCCACGTTCAGCCGGCGCTTGTCGGCTGCCGAGATGCCGGTGCGGCTGTCGATGCCGACGACGAGGATGTTCGTACCGCGGCCGGGGGCGCCGGCCGGGCCTCCGGCGGCGGGGCGTGCCTCGGCGGTGAGGGAGGAGCCCGCGGCGAGCGTCGCCAGCAGGGTCAAGGCAGTTGTGAATCGGCGCAACACACACCCCCATAACGTTCCTTTTCGGGCATCGCAGACAGTAGTGGTCGGTGGGGGCGGGGACGGGGCTACGCGCCGGGAGCCGGCCGAGCGCCGCCCGGGTAGTGGGCGGCCACGTTGTCGGCGGCGGGCCGCAGGCGTCCGGCCGGGCCGCGGGAGAAGACCCGCAGGACATTGGCCGTGACCGTCCGGGTGAAGGCCCCGGCCCGTCCGTCCAGGCCGTGGTTGGCCGTGCCGCCGGGGCCGGCCGCGTCGAGCGCCTCGACCCACCTCATGGTGCCCGTCGCGAAGACGCCGGCACCGCCGGGCAGGGTCGCGTACGCGGAGTCGGCGTGCGTACGGCGCCCCTTGCACACCACCGGCGAGTGGGCGACGATCTCGATCGGCCGCGGGGTGGGCCGGGCGGTGTCGACGCGGTCGAACTCGACGCCCACCAGGTGGGGGAAGGACTCCCCGCGCCGCACCCCGGTCCCCGCCATCAGCCAGTGGTCCGGATCGGACACCACGTACGGGGCGTCGACCGGGTACCCCTCGTACAGGACTCCGAGGAGGCTGCTCTCGGGGTCGGGTGCCGGCGCCTGCCGGAAGTCGTTGGTGGGCGGCAGCCCGCGGCGGTGGCCGGGGTCCTTCGCGTAGTCCTCCTTGAAGCAGACGACGGTCCGCCGCGGCCCGACCGGCGACGGCTCGTAGCGGATGCGCCGGTAGCAGCAGTTCGCCCCGAACACCGCAAGGTTCATGCCGGCGTCCCGTGCGCGGGTCACGTGGAGCCGCTGCTCGGGGCTCCAGTACTCGTCATGCCCGAGGGAGAGCAGGGCGGTCGCCCCGTACAGCAGGCCGGGACGGTGGGCGACGTCCGCACCGGTGGCGTAGGCCAGCGGGACGCCGAGCCGCTCGGCCAGCGCGAGGAGGGGCGCCTCGAAGAAGAGGAACTGGCCGGCGCCGTGCCGGTTGGCGTAGGGGCGGTCGAAGGAGACGGCGAGCGAGCGGGAGCCCTTCCGGCCGGTCGCGCCCTGGTACAGGTCGGCCCCGCCCCACCGGTTGTACGCCTGCCAGGTGGCGACGGAGTTGACGAGGACCGTACGGCCGACGGTGGCGGCGCTGCGCAGGGTGACGGGGACGAACCGCTGGGCGCGCCCGTCGACGGTGTCCAGCCGCAGGAGGTAGCAGCCCTCCGGCCAGCCGGCGGTCTGCAGCAGCACCGAGCGCTCCCAGTCGGTGGTCACCGTGCGGGTGGCCGGTTCGAGGCGCGCGGGGCTCTGGCGGCGGCCGCGCAGGGGCCCCGAACGCCACACGAGGCGGGCGCGGGCGCCGCCGTACCAGCCCATCCGGTAGGCGCTGACGGTGTAGGCGGCGGAGGTCGTGGAGACGCGGAGGCCGATCGGCTCGCCGGGCAGCACGCTGGCGCGTTCCGCGAAGCCCTCGACGGCATGCGCGGCGCCGGGCCGGGTGACGCGCCACCCGGGGTCGCCCGGGCGCCGGTTCTCGGCCGCGACGTCGAAGCCGCCCCGCGGCGCCGCGGCCACCCCCCGACCGCCGGGCCGGCGGCCCGGACGCGCGGCGGCAGCCGACCCGGACCACGGCCCGGCGACGACGGCGAGCGACAGACCCGCGATCCCGAGCACCCGCCGCCGCCCGGCCCGGCCGGGGCTCGACTCCAGCCCGGGGCCGGGGCCGGGGTTCGGGCCGGGGTCGGGGGTTGCTTCCGCAGTCCCCTCCGGGCCGCGAGCGGGCCGGAGGCCATCGCCGGGCCCGGAACGCGGGGCCGGCTCCTGCCCGTCGGTTTCGCCGCGTTCGCTCCGTCGGTCCATCGCAGCACACTCCGGGCGTGAGTCGTCGTCCGTGCGCACTCCTGTGTAGCGGAGCGACCGGTGGGGGCGGCGCACGCGGCCGTTCACGGCGCGCCGCGCGGAGTGGGCCGCCAGGGGGAACGCGGGGTGGAAGTGCGTCGTTGGGACTCGTATGACCGTACCTGTGACACCGGACATCCCCGAGACGCTGGACCGGCGCGAGGGCCCCTACGGGGAGGTGGTGCTGCGCCGGCGCGGCACCACGTACGAGATCATCGCGAACGGCTGTTTTCTCATGGACACCTCGGACGGGCGCTCCGAGCGGATGCTCGTCGATGCCGCGTACCTGGCGCTCGACCCGCCGCCCGGCTCCCGCCCCGGCCTGCTGATCGGAGGCCTGGGCGTCGGGTTCTCGCTGGCCCATGCCGCCGCCCGGCCCGACTGGGGCCGGATCGCCGTCGTCGAGCGCGAGGCCGCGGTCGTCGACTGGCACGTCAGCGGGCCGCTCGCCGAGGTGTCGGCCGCGGCGCTGGCCGACCCGCGCACCGAGATTCTGCGGACCGACCTGGTCGCCTACCTGGCCGGGTCCGCCGACCGGTACGACGCGCTGTGCCTCGACATCGACAACGGCCCGGACTGGACGGTCGACGAGGACAACCGCGGCCTGTACTCGCCCTCGGGCCTGGCGGCGTGCCGGGACCGGCTGCGGCCCGGCGGCGTGCTGGCGGTGTGGTCGGCGCAGCCGTCCGCCGCGTTCGAAGCCGCCCTCCGGGCGGCCGGGTTCGAGGACGTGCGGACGCAGGAGGTCCCGGTGGCTCGCGGCGTACCGGACGCGGTCCACCTGGCCCGGAGGCCGTGACCGTCCGAGGGGGCTCCCGCGGCGGGTGGGCCGGCCCGGGCGGCTGCGGGGGGACAACCGGGTCGGAGCCGTCGGGGAGAGGGCGCAAGCCGCCTTGCCGGAAGAGGAGTTCCGTCCCGGGCGCCGCGCGGCGGGCGGGCACCGGCTCGTCCCGGCCCCGGGAGCACCCCATCCGGGACGTCCGTGCCGGACGGCTCGCGGACGAGCAAGGGGCTTCCGGATCACCGGCGTTGACCAGCCCGCCGTCCTCACACATCCCCGCACCGCCGCACCGCCGCGTCGCGGTCCGGGGGCGGGCGAAGGCGGGCCCCCTGCTCCGCCGACTGGAGCAGGGGGCCCGCAGGGGCTTCGGCGATCGGGGGCCGGTCGGATGCAGGCGCCTCCGACCGTCCACCCCGGGGAGTACGCGGCGGGCGGGCACCTCAGCCCGCAGGGCGACGCGGGCCCGGCCCCGGGGCCCGTAGCGTCCCAGGCATGATCACCCTGCCTCGGGCGGCCGCGGCCGCCGTCCTCGCCTGCACGCTCGCCTTACCCGCCACTGCCGCCGCCGCGGCGGCGGCCGCGCCCGACTCCGCCTCCGCCCGGCCCACGGCCGCCTCCGATGCCGCCTCCCCCGACCGGATGCGGCTCCCTGCCCCCACCGGCGTCCACGGCGTCGGCAGCACGGTGCTCCACCTCGTCGACCGCTCCCGCAAGGACCCCTGGGTGCCCGCCGCCGACGGCCGCGAGCTGATGGTGACCCTGCACTACCCGGCGGCCCGCCGCACCCACGGGCGGCCGGCCCCGTACGCCACCGAGCCGGAGGCCCGGGAGCTGCTGAAGGCGGCCGGTGTGACGGACCGCCCGTCCGCCGCGCGGGAGTTGGCCCGGCTGCGGACGCACGGCGCGGTGGACGCGCGCCCCGCACCGGGACGGCATCCGCTGGTGGTCCTATCCCCCGGCTTCGGGGCGCCGCGGTTCACCCTCACGAACCTCGCCGAGGACCTCGCGTCGCGCGGGTACGTCGTCGCGTCCGTCGACCACGCCTACGAGTCCTCCGGTACGTCCCTGCCGGACGGGCGGCTGCTGACCTGCACGGCGTGCACGGCCCTCGACGAGGGCGGCGTGCCGGGGAGCACCGTGACCGCCGCCCGCGCCGCCGACACGCGGTTCCTGCTGGACCGGCTGACCGGCCCGGCGCCGGTGTGGCGGCACGCGGCGTCGATCGACGCGTCCAGGATCGGCATGGCCGGGCACTCCATCGGCGGCGCGAGCGCCGCCACCGCCATGCTCGCCGATCCGCGCATCGACGCGGGCGTCAACATGGACGGGGCGTTCTGGGACGCCCTGCCGGCGGGCGGGCTGCAGGGACGGCCGTTCATGATGCTCGGGACCGACGACGACATGCACCGGCCGGGCGGCGCCGACACCACCTGGGACACCACCTGGCAGGCGCTCGGCGGTTGGAAGCGGTGGCTGACGGTGGCGGCGACGGACCACTTCAGCTTCTCGGACGCACCCGTCATCCAGCGGCGGTTCGGCCTGCCCGCGGGGGACATCCCCGCCGAACGCGCCCTCGCCGTGACCCGCGCCTACACCGCCGCCTTCTTCGACCAGCACCTGCGCGGGCAGCCGCAGCGGCTGCTGGACGGGCCGGACGCAGCCCATCCGGAGGTGCGGTTCCACCAGCCGTGAGGGGGCGCGTCCCGTCTCCGCCCGGCGGGGGCGGGACGCGGCTGCGCGCCGGTGCAAGCCGCGCACCGGGGACTCGGCCGCACCCCGGAAGCCGGCCGTGCCAGCGGGAGCAGACCGCGCGGCGGAAGCCGGGCCCACGGCGGGAGCCGGGCCGTACGCCTGGGGACGGCGGTTCAGCGGCCGGCCGCACGGGCGGCGTCCAGGCGGCGGGCGGCCGCGCCCGCCGTGCGTTCCGCTTTGTGGAGGGCCTGCTCGGCCTGCCGGTGCCGGGAGCGGGCGGCTCCGGCGGCTTCCTCGGCGGCCTCCAGGCGGATCCGCAACCGGGAGAGCTCCTCGCGGAGTGCCTCAACCGCCGCGGAGGTCCGGTCCAGCTCCTTCGCCGCCCCGGCGAGCGCCGTCCGGGCGCGCTCCCGCTCCTCCTCGGCCGCGGCGACCGCCCGCAGCGCCGTCCCGACACGAGCCTCCAGGCGGGCGGCCCGCCTCTCGGCAACGGCATCCCCCGCCGGCTCCCGGGCCGCCGCCTTCCCCGCCGGCGGTTCGGTCCGCCCGGCGGGCGCCTTCCTCGCCGGCTTCCCGGTCGGCTCCGGCGCCAGTCCCCGGGTCGGCTTCTTCACCGGTTTCGGCGCCCGCGGTCCGGCGGCCCGCGCGGTCGCGCGACCGGCCGGCTTCCCGGCCGGCGCCGGGGCCGGCCCCTCTGTCGCCGCCTCGGCCGGCTCCTCCGTCCGTCCGGGGGCCGGCTTCCCCGCCGGTTTCCCGGGCCGCTTCCGCGGTGGTTCCGCTTCCTTCCGCTCGCGGCGTGCCGCAGCAGGTGCGGGCTCCCCCGGCCCGGCCCCGCCCGGGTCCGCCCCCGGCCCCCGTTCCGCCGTGTCGGGCGTCGTGCGGGTCAGGGCGGCCAGGGCGGCCGGGCCCGGTTCGAGGCCCTCGAAGCCGAGTCGCGGGGCGGGGGCCCGCGTCAGGTGTCCCGCGGCCCAGTCCCGGCCGGACTCCTCGTCGCCCGCCAGGCCGTGCAGGACGGCCTCGACGTCCCGGGCCAACGCCTCGCCGCCGCGTTCCCCCGCGCCCTCCGCCAGTGCGGCCGCGTCACGGGCCAGGCCGGCCGAGAGCCGGTTCCGCTCGGCCGACAGTTCCCGGATCCGCCGGCCGTCGAGCTCGCGGTGCGCCCTGCGCAGGGCATCGCCCGACTCCAGGAGCTCCGCCACCCGCTCGGGCTCGGCGGCGGCCAGCAGGTTCGCCGCCCACACCGCGAGCGCCGGGCGCCGCAGCGCGGCGAGTGCACGGGCGGCCTCCTGGTCGCCCTCCCGCCTGGCCCGGGCCGCGTACGCGTTCCTGGCCGCCACGAACCCGCCCGGGGGGAGCGCGTACAGCTCCCGCATCACCGCCTCGACGTCCATGCCCCCACCATGGGGCGCCGTCCCCGCCGCCGCCTCCCGCGACCCGCCGGGGCCGGCCGGAGGCGCGCCCGGACCGCGGCGGCGTGTCAGTCGGTGTCCTCCCGGGCCAGGGCCAGGGCGAGGTCCTGGAGGATCTGCTCCGTCGAGACCGGCGGATCGGCCTCGTCGTGGGCGTCCGCGAGCGCGTCGAAGGCGGTGATGAAGCCGTTCACCAGCGCGCTCAGCGGCGCGGACATCTGCTCCAGGACGGCCATCCCGACCTCCTGGGCGCCGGCGTCCGCCGGGACGACGAACTGGGTGGGCATGACCTCGGCCAGCACGTCGGAGACGAACCCGGCGTCGGCCCCGGAGCGGAGGGCGGTGAGCGCGGCAATGGCCTTCAGTTTGATTTCGTTCTCCGTCATCGGACGAGCTTAGAACGCCCCTCGGCCTCCGCGGCCGGCCCCCACCGCCACCGAAAGAAACAGAAAAGTTGTTGAATATCGTCTGACTGGCCGGATATCTTTGGCAGATTTGGCGACTGGCGCACTGATGTTCCATCATCGTGACTGCACGTCAGCTTCGGCGTGCGCCGAGGAGGCGGGGGCACGGGGGTTCCCCGGTCACACCGGATGGTTCCGCAGGCGGGCTCACGGCCCCGCCGCGCACGGTGGCTCCCGCCCCGGTATCCCGTCACCTAGGCAAAGGCCCATGTCCGCCCAGCAGCTCTCGGACCTCATACGTTTCGCCCGCCTCAACTCGCCCTTCTACCAGGAGCTCTACGCGTCCCTCCCTGCCGGCGCCGACCGCCTGTCCGACCTCCCGGTCGTCGACCAGCGGCGGTTCTGGGAGGCCAACGCCTTCCCCGGCAGCCGCGTTCTGACCGGCCCGCTCAGCGAGGCCACCGTCTTCAAGACCGGCGGCACGACCGGCGCCCCCAAACTCTCCGTCTACACCCGCGACGAGTGGCGCACCTTCGTCACCTCGTTCGGCCAGGGGCTGGTGGACGCCGGCCTGCGGCCGGGCCACCGCGTCGCAGACCTGTTCTACGCGGGCGAGCTGTACGCCAGCTTCCTCTTCATCCTCGACTCCCTCGCCCACGCCCCCGTGGACAACGTCCGCCTGCCGGTCGGCGGCGGAGCCCCGCTGGAGTCGACGGTTCCGACGCTGCGGGACCTGTCCGCGCAGGTCGTCGCGGGCACGCCCACCACCCTGTGCCGGCTGGCCGAGCACCTCGCGGCCGCCGGCGACCGGCTGGAGTCGGTGGAGCTGCTGCTCTTCGGCGGCGAGGCCCTCTTCGACGACCAGCGCCGCCTGCTGGCCGCCGCGTTCCCCCGCGCCGAGGCCCGCTCCGTGGGCTACGCCAGCGTGGACGCCGGCCTGCTCGGCCGGCCCGTGCCCGGCCCCGACGCCCGCGTGCACCGCGCGTTCACCCCGTACTCCGTCGTCGAGATCCTCGACGACACCACCGGCGAGCCGATCACCGAGCCGGGGCGGCCCGGCCGGGTCGTCGTCACGAGCCTCTTCCGGCGCCTCATGCCGATCATCCGCTACCCCGCGGGCGACCGCGCCGAGTGGACCGGCAGCGCTCCCGGGCACTTCCGCATCCTCGGCCGCGCCGAGGAGGGCGTACGCGTCGGGCCGGTCTCGCTCCACACCGACGACGCGCAGAACGCCGTCGCCGCCGCGGACACCGGGGGCCGGGTCGTCGGCATGCAGCTCGTCGTCCGCCGCCGGGACGGCCGGGACGGGCTCGTGATCCGCCTCGCGACCGCTCCCGGCGACACCGGCGACGGCCTCGACACCCTCGCCAAGTCGGTCGTCACGGAACTGGAGGCGGCGCGGCCGCTGTACCCGCAGAGCGTGGCCGCCGGCTTCGTGCACCCGCTGTCCGTGGAATGGGCACGCCACCGCGACCTCGCCGTCAACCCGCGCTCCGGGAAGCTCGTCCGGGTCCTCGACGAGAGGCCCACCGCATGACCGCCGCACCACCGTCCGCGCCGTCGCCCGCGCCCGCGGCCGCGCCGGCCGGGCAGCCCGCGCGGCGCGCCCCGCTCGTCCTGCGCAACCAGGCCTTCGGCGCCGTGTGGCTGGGGCAGGTCCTGACCCAGGCCGCCGTGCGCATGTTCCAGGTCGGCGTCTCCTGGTGGCTCGTCGCCTACGCCGTCCGGGACGCCGCGGGGCTCGCCTCGGGGCTGTTCATGGCCGTCTGCACGCTCCCGGCGGTCGTCCTCGCCCCCGTCGTGGCGAAGGCCGTCGGCCGGTACGCGCACCGCTCGGTGCTGCGGACCGCCGCCGGCCTCGCCGCGGCCTCCGCGGCCGTCCTCGCCGCCGGGGCGCAGGCGGGCGGGCCGCCGCTCGCGGGCGTGTACGCCGCCGCCCTCGCCCTGGCCGCCTGCCAGGCGTTCTTCGACCCGTGCCTGACGACGTCGATCCCCGAACTCGTCGACGACGAGGACATCGAGGCCGCCACCGGCTTCGAACTGTCCACCCAGTCGCTGGCCGGACTCGGCGGGGCGCTGCTCGGCGCGCTCGCCGTGGACCGGGCCGGTGTCGCGGGGCTGGCGGCCGGCTGCGCCGCCGCCTACCTCGGCGCCGCGGTCCTCGTCGCCACCGCCCGCTTCCGCGGCCCCGCCGCCGCGGACGGGGGGACGGCGGCCGGCGGGGCAGCGCCGGGCGGGCGCCCGCTGCGCCGCATCCTGGGCGAACTGCCTTACGTGCGGCGGATCCTGGTGTGCTTCACCGCGGCGAACCTGTTCACCGCCGCCGTGTTCGTCGTCATCCCGCTCTACACCCGCTCCGTCCTCGACGGCGGGGGCGGCACGGTGGCCCTGCTGGAGGCCGCGCTGGGCACGGGCGCGCTCGTCGGCGCGTTCACCGGAACGCGGATTCCCGGACGGCCCACCGTCGCCGGCGCGTACTGCCTCGGCCTGATGGCCGTGGCGCTGGCGCTGCCCGGCCTGGCCGCGCACCCCGCCGTGGCGGTGTGCGGGCTCGCCGTGGCCGGCTGGTGCGCCGGGGCGGTCAGCGTCCGGTTCGTCGCCCTCTTCCAGCGGCTCGTGCCTGCCGCCGACAAGCCGGGCTTCTTCGCCGTCATGCAGGCCGTGCTGGGCGCCTCCCTGCCGGTGGCGTCCCTCGTCTTCGGCTCCGCGGGGGACCTGCTGTCCCCGCGGACCCTGTGCCTCGTCCAGGGCGCCGGCCTGCTCCCCGCCGCCCTCGCCCTCGCCCTCCTCGGGGCGCGCACCCCCGAACCCGATCCCGAACCCGACGCGGCCGCCAACTCCGCCGCCGGCGCCGAGGGAGGCGGCCGGTGAAGCCCGTCATCACGCAGGCCTCCCCGGCGGACATCGCCGAACTGCGCCAGCTGTACTACGCCGTCTACGGGCCCCACTACCCCGTGGCCCTCGGCACCGACCCCGCCGAGATGGCCCGGCTGATCGAGGACCCGCACTCGCTGTGGCTCGTCGGCCGCTGCCCCGGCAGCGGCGCCCTGACCGGGTCGGCAGCCATCCACGGCGAGTCCGGCAGCCGCATCGGCCGCCTCGAAGGCATCGCCGTGCACCCCGGGCACCGCTCCGGGGGCCTGGCGGGCGCGCTCACCGCCGAACTGTGCGCCGGCATGCTGGACACCGGGCGCCTGGACTCGGTGTACGCGACCGTGCGGACCGTCAGCGCCGGCCCCCAGCGGGTCGTCCTGCGCAACGGCTTCCGCCCGCTCGGCATCCTGCCGAACGCGGTCGACCTCCGCAGCCGCGAGAGCCTCGCCCTGTACGCCCGGCACTCCGCCGGCGTCCTGGACCGCCGCAAGCCCGTCACCGAGGTCCCCGCCGCCCTCATGCCGCTGCTGCGCACCGCCGAGGACGCCCTCGGCATCAGCTACGGCGGCGTCCGGGCCGTGTCCGGGCCGGAGCCCGCGCCGGCCGCCCCGGGGGCCGCCGAGCGCCTGGAGGTCATCGAGGCCCCGGCGTTCGTACGCCGCCGCTTCCGGGAGCGGTTCCCCGGCCGGGGGGACTGGTTCTACCCGCTGCACACCCCGAACGTCCTGCTCACCCCGGAGGACGGCCGGTTCGAGGTGTACGCCTACCTCAACCGCACCGGCGGCTACTGCTCCCTGCTCACCGCCCACCCCGAGCCGGCCGCGGCGGCCGCGTACCTGGAGCCCGTCACCCGCGCCCTGTCCCGGGCCGGCGCCGGCTACGTCGAGGCCCTGGTGCCGCTGGACCGCCCGGAAGCCCTCCGGGCCTTCCACGCCCAGGGGTTCGTCGCCGGGGCGCTGTACCCGGCGATGCGCGCCGACGGCGACGGCTTCCGCGACTACGCCGTGCTGTCGCGCTCCTCGGAGCGCATCGACTTCCGCGGCGTCGCCGTCGAACCTCCGCTGCGGCCCTACCTGGACTGCTACGTGTCGGCCTGGGCGTCGACCCACCTGCCCACCCCATCCGAGGTTGCCCGATGAACCCCCATCTCGCGCCGGTGTCCGTACCCGACCCGGCCCTCCTGCCGCACGTCCAGCGACTGTGCGACCTGACCGACCCTTATGCCTGCGGGCCCGCCGAGGACGAGCTGTTCGCCGCCGCCATGGCGGAGTCGCACGCCTGGCACCGCGAGCGGTCGCCGTTCTTCCGCTCGCTGTACGAGGCGACGCCGCCGGCCGAGCCGTACCGGACGCCGCTGGTCCACGCGAACTTCTTCAAGCGCCACGAGGTGCTGTCGATCCCCCGCGAGGACGTCGAACTGCACCTGACCTCCTCCGGGACCACCGGGCAGAAGTCGCAGATGTTCTTCGACACCTGGACGATCCGCTCCGCGCAGCGCATGGTCGCCCGGATCTTCGAGCGCAACGGCTGGATCACCCCCGAGCAGGAGGTCAACTACCTGCTCTACAGCTACGAGCCGTCGCCGTCCCTCAACCTCGGCACGGCCTTCACCGACAACTACCTGTGCGACTTCGCGCCGGCGCGGAGCGTGGCGTACGCCCTGCGCAACACCGGCGGCGGCCACGAGTTCGACCCCTTCGGCTGCATCGCCGCCCTCCGGCGCTTCGCCGAGGACGGCGCGCCGGTCCGCATCCTCGGCTTCCCGGCCTTCCTCTTCTTCACCCTGGAGCGGATGCGGGCCATGGGCATGCCGCCGCTGCGGCTCCCGGAGGGCTCCCTGGTCGTCCTCGGCGGCGGCTGGAAGGGCCACGCCGACCGGCGCATCGGCAAGGAGGAGCTGTACGACCGGGTCACCGAGCAGCTCGGCATCCCGGGCGAGCGGATCCGGGACACCTTCGGCTCCGTGGAGCACTGCATCCCGTACGTGGAGTGCGACCGCCACCGGCTGCACGCGCCCGTGTGGTCGCGGGTGGTGATCCGCTCCACGCGCACCCTCGAACCGCTGCCGTACGGGGAGCCGGGCTACCTGCACCTGGTGTCGCCGTACATCACCTCCGTCCCGGCCCAGAGCGTCGTCATGGGCGACCTGGCCTCGCTCCAGCCGGGCGAGGCCTGCGGCTGCGACGTGCCGACCCCCTGGTTCACCGTCCACGGGCGTGCCGGGGTGAGCCGCAACCGGAGCTGTGCGGTGGCCGCCGCCGAACTGATGAAGGGCATGGCGTGACCATGATCGACACCACCACCGCCGCCGGGGCCGCCCCGACCGCCGCCGCGCCGCACTTCTGGCAGGGCGCCTTCGTCGGCGACGAGGAGGCCGGGCGCCGCCTGGCCGACCTGCCCGCCGCGGTCGAGGCCGCGCTGGCCGGCGTCCTGGAGACCGAGACCGTCCTCGCCGCCTGCGACGCCCTCTCCGCCGCCCTCCTCGACCCGGCGCACGCGGTCCACGCCCGGCTCGCCGCCCACCTCCCGCAGGGGGAGGACCCGGCGCTCCTCGCCGAGCTCGGGCAGGCCCTCGGCCGCCGGGAACTCACCCGCAAGCTGCGCCGGGAGCTGGGCGGGACCGCGCCGGGCCGCCTGGACCGGGCCGACCCGCGCGAGACGGTCTACGAGGCGTGGGCGCCCGTCGGCATGGTCGCCCACATCGCGCCGGGCAACGCCGCGACCGTCGCGCCGCTCAGCATCGTCGAGGGCCTCCTCGCCGGGAACGTCAACGTCCTGAAGACCAGCAGTGCGGACACCCTCCTCGCGCAGGCCCTGATGGCCGAGCTGGCGGCCCTCGACCCGACCGGGGCGTTGGCCGCGCGGATCGTCGTCCTGCGCTTCCCGTCCTCGCGGCAGGAGTGGCTGCGCCTGATGTGCGCGCCCGCGGACGCCGTCGCCGTCTGGGGCGGGGAGGCCGCCGTCGAAGGGGTGGCCGCCCATGTGCCGGCGGGCTGCCGGCTGGTGGAGTGGGGACACCGGATCTCCTTCGCCTACCTGACGGCCGACGCCTGGTCGGACCCGGCCGTGCTGGAGGCCCTCGCGGACGACGTGTGCCTGTACGAGCAGCAGGCCTGCTCCAGCCCGCAGGTGGTCTACCTCGACACCCGGGACGAGGCGCAGGTGTTCGCGTTCGCGGAGCGCTTCGCCGCCGTCCTCGGCGCCCGTCCGCCGGCCGTCCCGGCGGGCCCGGCCGGTGCGCCCGACCCGGCCGAGGAGGCCGAGCTGACCACGACCGAGCTGGTGGCCCGGCTGGAGGAACACCTGGGCCTGACGCGGGTGTTCGCCGCCCCCGACGGCTCGTGGCGGGTCATGGCCGACACCCGCTCGCCGCTGACGGCGTCCCCGCTGCACCGCAGCGTGTGGGTCAAGCCGCTGCCCCGCAAGGAGCTGATCGCGACGCTGCGCCCGATGCGCCGCTACCTGCAGACCGCGGGCATCGCGGGCAGCCGCACCGACATCGCCGAGCTGTCCCGCGCCGTCCTCGCCGCCGGCGCGACCCGGGTCACCCCGGTCGGGGCGATGCCGCACAGCTACGCGGGCGAGCCGCACGACGGCGTGTACGCGCTCCAGCGCTACAGCCGGCGCGTCGCCGTCCAGGCGGACCCGGAGCTGTTCGCGACGACCGCCTGCCTGGACGACCTGGCGCGCCCGGTCGTCCTGCCCCGCCCGGAGGGGCCGCTGGTCGGCAAGGAGGAGGTGCAGGCCCGCAACGGGCAGGTCGCGCGGGCGGACGCGGAGCTGTACTTCCACAGCGGAGGCAGCACCGGCGCCCCGGCGCTGTCGCTGTTCAGCTACGACGACTACGACACGCAGATGCGGGCGGCGGCCCGCGGCCTGATCGCCGCCGGGTACGACCCGGTCGGGGACCGCACCGCCAACCTGTTCTACTGCGGCGGCATGTACGGCAGCTTCATCAGCTTCTTCTCCGTTCTGGAGCGGCTCGGCGGGGTGCAGCTGCCGCTGGCGGCCGGCCCCGACCACGCGGCGACGGCACGCGCGATCGTCGAGCACCGGGCGGACACCCTCTTCGGGATGCCGTCCTACCTGTGGCAGCTGCTGCACGCGGAGGCGGACACGCTGCGCGCCTACGGGGGCCTGCACAAGGTCTTCTACGGCGGCGAGCACTTCACGCCGGAGCAGCGGCGGGTGCTGGAGGAGGAGTTCGGCATCGAGGTCGTGCGCTCGATCACCTACGGCAGCACGGACCTCGGGCCGCTCGGCTACCAGTGCACGGAGAGCTCGGGCGGCGTCCACCACCTCCACGCCGACCTGCACACCCTGGAGGTCCTCGACGAAGCCGAGGACCGGCCCGCGACGCCCGGGGAGACGGGCCGGCTGGTCTTCGCCACGCACGCGCGGCGCGGCCAGCAGCTGGGCCGGTACGTCATCGGCGACCTCGGCCGGGAGGTGCCGGGCCGCTGCCCGTGCGGCAGCCTCGCCCCGCGCTTCGAGCTGCTGGGGCGGACCGGGGACACCGTGCGGGTGGCGACGTACCTGCTGAACCACCGCCGCTTCACGGCCCTGGCCGGCGAGGGCGGGCACCGCGGCGAGCTGCAGCTCCGCATAGGCGCCGGCCCGGAGCGGGAGCGGCTGGCGGTGCGGGTGGAGCAGGCGGAGGGGACGGATCCGCAGCGGCTGCGCGAGGTCTTCCTGTCCGGGTATCCGGAGCTCCGCTCGGCCGTGGCCGAGGGGCTGCTGGAGCTGGTGGTCGAGGCGGTGGACGGAGCCGTGCTCGACCGGGTCCCGACGAGCGGCAAGCTCCGCTCGGTGGTGGACGACCGGCCCCGCGCCGTCTGACCCGCCGCCTCCGCGCCCGCCCGGATCCGCTCCGGGCCGGGCGGGCGCGGGACGGAGCGGGCGCAGGCCCCGGCGCCGAGTGGCCGGTGCCGGGGCCCCGGCCGACGATGGGAGGACATGCGGCTCGGGGATCTCCCCGGGAGGGCCAGTGACGGACACCGATGTGCTGATCGTGGGCGCCGGACCGGTCGGACTGACCGCGGCGGCGGAACTGCGCCGCCAGCGCGTGGCCTGCCGCGTCATCGACCGGCTGCCGGGCCGGCTGCCGTACGCGAAGGCGGTCGGGATCCAGCCCCGCACCCTGGAGGTGTGGGACCGGATGGGCCTGGTCCGCGCCGCGCTGGAGGCCGCCGTCCCGATGCGCGGGCAGCTGCTGTACGTGGACGGGGCCGAGCAGGGCCGCATCGACCTGCGGCTGCCGCCGGAGGTGCCGTACGGGTTCGCGGCGCTCCCCCAGTACGAGACGGAGCGGATCCTGGAGGAGCACCTGGCCCGCTTCGGCACGCGCATCGAGCGCGGCGCCGAGCTGGTGTCGTTCGCGCAGGACGCGGACGGCGTGCTCAGCCGGATCACCACGGCCGACGGCGGCGACGAGGAGGTCCGCTCGCTGTTCCTGGTGGGCTGCGACGGCGCGCACAGCACCGTCCGCAAGGGGCTCGGCCTCTCCTTCGAGGGCGGGGCGTTCCCCGAGGAGTACATGCTCGGCGACGTGGAGGTGGACTGGAGCCTGCCCCCGGGGTACGGCGTCCGGTCGCTGCACCACGGGGCGGACGGCGCGGTGGACGACGTGCTGGTGTGCATTCCGCTGCCGGGCCGCCACCGGTACCGGATGTCGATGCTCGTGCCGCCCGGACTGTCCGCTGCGGGCTCCGGCGGCGACGGCGGCGGGGCGGACGGGGTCGCGCACGGCCTGGAGACGGGGCGGGGGCCGAGGCTGGAGGACATCCAGGCGGTGCTGGACCGGCTGGCGCCCGAGCCGGTCACCGCGTCGGCACTGCGCTGGTCGTCGGTGTTCCGGATCAGCCACCGCCTGGTGGACCGGTACGGGGACGGCCGGGTGTTCGTCGCGGGCGACGCGGCGCACATCCATCCGCCGACCGGCGCGCAGGGCATGAACACCGGCATCCAGGACGCCCACAACCTGGCCTGGAAGCTGGCGCTCGCGGTGGCGGGCCGGGCGCACCCGCGGCTGCTGGAGAGCTACCACGCCGAGCGGCACCCCGTCGGCGAGGAGGTGGTGGGCCGGACGGTCCGGCATGCCCGGCAGGGCGCCGCATCGGATGCGGAGGACGCGGGCACGGCCCTGCTCCGCGAGGCTCAGCTGCTGGTGGCCTACCCCGGCAGCCCGCTCGTCGGCCCGCGCGGCGGGAACGGCGCGGGCCCGGGGCCGGGGGAGCGCGCACCGGACTGCGGCGGCCTGACGAGCGGGCTGGCGTCGGTGCCGCTGCGGCTGTTCGACCTGCTGCGGGACCGCGGGCACGTGCTGGTGCTGTACGCGGAGTCGGCGGCGGACCTGCCCGCGTGCGGCGAACTCGCCGCGCTGGCACGCCGGTCGGCCGGTGCGGGCGGCGGCGCGGACGGGAGCGGGCCGCAGGCGTGCGTGGTCCTCGCGGCGCCGGACCCCTCAGGGGACGGCGCAGGGCAGGACCGGCACGGGGCGGCGGTGGACGCCGCGTACGAGGGGCCGGCCTCGGGCGCGGCGCCGCTGCCCGTGTTCGTGGACGGCCGGGGCGAGTTCGCCCGGGCGTACGGAACGGGCGGCGCGACGGCGTTCGTGGTGCGGCCGGACGGCTACCTGGGGGTGCGGCTGGCGCCGGTCGCGGGGCCGGAGGCGGCGGCCGGGCTGGCGGCCCACTTCGCGCGGGTCTTCGCCGGCTGAGGCCGCCCTGCGGGACGGGGCCGGTCAGGGCGCCCCGGTGCCGCCGGCGGCGGGCTCCGGGGCCGCGCCGGTCCGGGGGGCGTCGGCGTCGCCGGCGATGCGGCGGCGCACAAGGTCCTCCTGGGCGAGCCGGCGCAGCAGTTCCAGGACGGGCGCGGAGAGGGCGAAGACGATGACGGCCTGTTCGGCCAGGGCGGCGGGGTCGTCGATGGCGGCGGCGCGCTCCAGGTCGAGGCGGGCGATGGAGCGGGCCAGGTCGGCGTAGGCGACGAGGCGGTCCGGCCGGTAGTGCGGGTCGAGGCGCCGCAGCTCCTTGACGGCGGTGGCCAGTCCGCGGACGTGCGGGGAGACGTCGGACACCTGCCAGTCCATGGCGGCGACGAGCTCCGCGACGTCCGCTTCGGCGGCGTCCGCGGCGCGGGCGTCCTCCTCGGCGTCGGCGGCGGGCGATTCGGCGACGGGGACGGGGAGCGCGTAGCTGATCGCGCCGAGGGTGCCGTCGGTGGTGTCGGCCCGGTCGAGGGCGGCGAGCACCTCGCGGGTGGCGGCGATGGACAGTCCGCCGAGCGCGGTCAGCGCCTTGATGAGCCGCAGCCGCTGGACGTGTTCGTCCCCGTACTCGGCGAGGGTGGCGGCGGTCGCACGGCCCGCGGGGAGCAGGCCTTCGCGGCGGAAGTACTTGATGCTGGCGACCGGCACGCCGGTTCTGCGGCTGAGCTCCGAGATCTTCATGCTTCCTCGCTCTGGTGCGGCCGGTCTCCGCCGGACCGATTGGACACCCTTCCAAGATAGTGCAACTATCTAGTGCTGGATACCTCAGATATCCAGTTTTCTGCCGGCACTCCCCCGGGAGCCTCCATGACCTCCTCACCGCCCTCCGTGCTCCGCAGCCCGCGGCTGTGGATCGGCTCGGGACTCATCCTCGCCGTCGTCTCCACCCTGTTCGCCCTGCTGTACGTCGGCGGCAACGTCGACCCCAAGGGCAACCTCCGCGACCTGCCGGTCGCCCTGGTCAACGAAGACCGCGGAACGGACGCGGGCGGCGGCAAGCGGACCAACCTCGGGGAGCAGGTCGTCTCCGGGATCCGCGCCTCGGCGGGGAAGGACCGCAGCATCGACTGGCAGGTCCTGACCCGGCAGGAGGCCGACAGGCGGCTCGGCCAGGGCAAGGTGTACGGGGCGCTCGTCGTGCCGCCGGACTTCACCGCGGCCGTCTCCGGCCTGGCCGCCCCGGGGCAGCCGGCCGCGGCGCAGGCCGGGCAGGGCCAGACCCCCCAGGGCAGGGGCCAGGCGCCGGCCCAGGCACAGCCGCAGGGCCAGGGGCAGGCGCAGGCACAGCCGCAGGGCCAGGGGCAGGCGCAGCCGCAGCCGGCCCGCCCGAAGCTGACGGTGCTGACGAACCAGGCGGCCGGCAGCTTCGGCTCCTCCATGGCCTCGCAGGCCACCCAGAAGGCCGCCCACGCGGCGTCCGCCCAGCTCGGCAAGGACCTCCTCGCCAAGGCGGGCGGCGGCCAGCCGGCCGCCCAGGCGCAGCTGCCGCCGGCCGCCAGGCTGATGCTGGCCGACCCGGTGGCCGTGGAGGTCGCCGACGGGCACCCGCTCGGCGGGCGCAGCGCGATGGGCCTGAGCGCCTTCTACTACGCACTCGTCCTGCTCGTGTGCGGCATGCTCGGGGCCAACGTCATCCACTCCCAGGTCGACAACGCCCTCGGCTACCTCCACACCGACTTCGGCCCCTTCCGCCGCCGGACCCCCGTCCGCCACACCAGCCGCGTCCGCACCCTCGGCATCTCCACCGCTCTCATGCTCGGCCTGTCCGTGGTCATGGGCTCGCTCGTCGAGGCGACGACGGTCGGCCTGCTCGACATGGACGCCTCCCACCTCGGCCTGCTGTGGCTGTACTCGGTGGGCACCATCGCCGTCGTCGGCGTCAGCGGACTGGCCCTCCTCGCCGCGTTCGGCACGCCCGGCATGCTGGTCTCGACGATCGTCTTCATCGCCATGGCCGTCCCCTCCTCCGGGGCGACCGTGCCGCTGGAGGCCCTGCCCGGGTTCTTCCGCACGCTCTCGGAGTTCGAGCCGCTGCGGCAGCTGACCGGCGGCCTGCGCTCCCTGCTGTACTTCGACGCGCAGGCCGAAGCCGGCCTGGCCCGCGCCTGGGCCTCCATGGGCCTCGCCCTGGCCGGCGCCCTGGCCTTCGGCTTCGGCGCGACCCGCCTGTACGACCGGCGCGGCCTGCACCGCATCCCGCAGCCCGCGGAGGACGGCCCGGACGGTCCCCGCACCCCGGCCGCCGCCCCCGCCGGACAGGACGCGGCCACTCCGGCGCCCGCCGGAGTCTGACCGGCCGTACGCCACCGTCGAACGGGGTCCGCCGCGGGCCCCGTTCGGCACATCGGCTGGTTTCGGCCACCACAACCACGCAACAAAAGACGGCATTCACCCCCGAACCACCGACAGCGACCGGAAGTCAGGGCTTCCCGCCCGGCCCGGCCCGGCGGCTCCCGGTCCACCTGCCGACACTCGATTGCGTGAGCGATCCCATCCGTGATCTATTGGTATTGCAGGTCGCAGGAGCGTGCCGGCAGCCCGACCGCCCCCTGCACCCATCGCCTGGAGGGTCGTTGAGAGACGGGTACGGAAGGCTCGCCGAGACCATGGACACCGCCGCAGCCACCTGTCCGGAACCGGACCCCTGCGCCCGCCCCGGTCTCCCCCGGACGCCGTGACGTCCGATGATGCGAGGCAGCGACTACTTCATACCGGCGACCGCCATGGCCCTGGCCCTCGCGGTGAAACTGCCCACCCTGCTGCGCGGCTGGCGCTCCCCCATGGTCCGCTCCGTCTGCGCGCTGATCGCGACGGGCGCGAGCAGCTGGTTCTTCGCCGCACCGCCCGTGGTCGAACGCGTCAACCGCTGGACCGGCGTGCCGAACATCAGCGCGCCGCTCGTGTACTCACTCGTCGTCTCGTTCTCCTGCGCCTCCCTGGTGCTGATCCTGCACTGGCGCGGCGGCCCGCCGCGGGCGCAGCGGCGCCAGGCGCTCGGCTGGATCGGCGGGACCGCCGCCGTCATCACCGTCCTGGCCGTCCTGTTCGCCCTCGGTGACGCGCCGGTGGAGCGCCGGCAGGACTTCGACACCCACTACGCGCGCACGCCGTTCCTCCGCGAGCTGATCGCCGTGTACCTGGCGGCCCACACCGGGGCCGCGCTGGTCGTCACCCGCACCTGCCTGCGCTGGGCGCGCGAACTCGACCGCGGCTGGGTCAGGAACGGGCTGCTGACCCTCGTCACCGCGTTCAGCTTCAACCTCGCCTTCGGACTCCTCAAGGGGACCGCGCTCGCCGCCCGCTGGCTCGGCGCGGACCTGGACGTCCTGAGCACGACGGCCGCCCCGCCCGCCGCCGGCATCGGCGCCGGCCTGGGCGCCTGCGGGTTCCTGATGCCGCTGGCCGGGCCCCGCCTGGAAGAGGCCTGGCGCGCCTGGCGCGCGCACCGCCGCATGTACCCGCTGTGGCGGGCCCTTCAGGACCATCCGGACGCCAGGTTCACGACGATGCGGCTGCCCCTGTGGTCCCCGATCGCGATGCGGGCGACGCAGCGGGCCACCCAGGTCGCGGACGGCATCCACGACCTCGCCCCGTACATGGACGAGGCGAGCCGCCCCCTGCTGGAGCGGCAGGCCGAGGCGGCCGGCCACTCCGCGGCGCAGGCCCGTGCCGCCGCCGAGGCCGCCCTGCTGCGCGGCGCGCTCCGGGCCCGGGCCGCCCGCCGTCCGCAGGACGGTGCGCCCGCCCCGGCCGGCCCGGCCTCCCGGAGCCCGTACCCCGTCGCGGCCGGGTACGAGGAGCTGGGCCTGCTCGGCGTGCACTTCGCCCGGCTCGGCAAGGCGCCGCGCCCCCGGCGGCCGCTGCGGGCCCGCGTCCCGGAGAGCGGCTGAGCCGGATGCCCGCCTTCCCCGGCGCCGCCGGCCGCCCGCGCCGTCCGGGCGCCCCCGGACCGCAGACCGCTTTGGTGCTCGGCGGCGGGCTCGCCGGCATGCTCGCCGCGGCCGCGCTGGCCCCGTACGCGGACGAGGTCGTCGTCGTCGAACGCGACGGCCCGCCCGCCCCGGGGCCCGCGGGCGGGGCTCGCCGGGGCCTGCCGCAGGCACGGCACGCGCACATGCTGTGGTCGGGCGGGGCCGAGGCCATCGAGGAACTGCTGCCGGGGACGGGCGCGCGGTGGCTGGCGGCCGGCGCGAACCGGGTGCCCGTCCCTGCGGCGATGGTCGCCCTGTCCCCCGCGGGCTGGTACCGGCTGTGGCCCGAGTCGCACTTCCTGATCGCCGCGAGCCGCCCCCTCGTCGACGCGGCCGTGCGGTCCCGGCTCCTGGACCTCCCCCGGGTGCGCCTGCTGCACGGGGCGGAGGCGGTCTCGCTGCTCGGCGGCGCCGCCCGGGTGTGCGGGGCCCGCGTACGGCACGCCGACGGGACGCACACCGACGTCGCCGCGGCCCTCACCGTCGACGCCACCGGGCGGGGCTCCCGTACGCCGCGCTGGCTGGCCGGGCTGGGGCTGCCGTCCCCCGCACCCGAGGTCGTCGACCCGGGCGTCGCGTACGCCACCCGCCGGTACCGGGCGCCCCTCCCGACGCGGGGATGGCCCGTGGTCACCATCCAGCCGGAGGCCGGGGCGGGCGGGCCGGCCCGGTACGCGGCGATCCTGCCGGTCGAGAACGACGAATGGCTCGTCAGCCTCTCCGGGAGCCGCGGCGCCAACCCGACGTGCGCGAACGAGGACTTCGAACCGTTCGCCCGGCGGCTGCGCAGCCCGCTCGCGGCGGACCTCCTCGCGCGCGCCGAACCCCTCTCCGACGTCATCGTCACGCGCGCCACCGCCAACCGGCGCCACCGCTACGAGCACCGGCGGATGCCCGAGGGGTTCCTGGTGCTGGGCGACGCCGCCTGCGCCCTCAACCCGGTCTACGGGCACGGCATGTCGGTGGCCGCCCTCGGAGCGCTCGCCCTGCGGGACGCCGCCGCCCGGGCCGAAGGCGTCGGCGGGCCCGGGTTCACCCGGCGGGCGCAGCGCGCGCTCGCCGCGCCGGCCACCGCCGCCTGGCTCCTGGCGACCGGCGCGGACATCGGCCTGCCGGGCTGCCGGGGCCGGGCGCCCGGCGCGGTCGACCGGATCGCCAACCGGTACGTGGGCCGCCTCGTGCACACCGCGACCGGGGACCACACCGTCACCCGCGCGCTCACCCAGGTCATGACGCTGCGGTCCGGGGTCGGCACGCTGTTCGGCCCGCGCGTGCTGTGGGCGGCCGCCCGGGGGCCGGGCCGGCCCGCGCTGGACGGCCCGCCGCTGCCCGCCGCCATGGCGGACCTCCTGGCCCGCGACCCCCTCCCGGGCGGCCCGGCCCCGCGCTGACAGGGCCGCACCCGGAGCCGCCGTCCCGCGGTACGTCGGCGCGGGAGACAAGGGGGAAACGCCATGGCACACGACGGGGATTACGAGGATGTCGCGGTCCGGTACGACCGGGGCAGCGCGGACAGCGTCCACAACACGCTGCTGGACCCGCGGTTCCGCTCGGAGGAACTGGCCGACGCGTGGCAGGGCTTCGGGTCGCCCGCGCCCGTCGTCCGGTTCTTCCGCCGCCCCCTCGGTGCCATGGTCGCCGACGTGCACCGCGCCGGACTCGGCCTGCGCGAGCTGTACGAGCCGCGGGCCGACCCTGCCCGGCGCGAGGAGTTCGGCGACCGGTACGGGAAGCTGTCGCGGACGCCGTCGTTCCTCGTCCTGGTCCTCGGCCACCCGATCGTGCACAACCCTCCCCCGGCCCGGACCCGCGTGACATCATGAGGAGTTGTGGCTGAGGGGGGAGCTTTGGCGAACAACACCATCCGCGTACGCATGGTCCGGGGTGCCGACGACGCGGACGTCGCGGCCTTGAAGGCCTGGCTGCAGCGCGAGCACCGGCTCGAACAGCTCCGGAACGGCGAGCACCTGGACATCCGCGAGCAGCCGTCGGCCCCGGACCCGGACAGCAGCCCCATGGGGGCCGCGATGGACATCGTGCTGGTGCTCGTCGGCGCGGCCGCGCCGAAGCTGTTCGAGGAAGTGTACGAACAGGTGAAGAGCGGGGTCCGGGCCTGGCGGGAGAACCGCCGCGCCGTCGAGCGGGGGGAGCCCCCGGAGGTCGAGGTCACCCGGGAGAATGACGGGAGATAGCCGGGTGGTGCGCTTCGACCCGCGCGGGAAGGTGAACCGGGCGCTGCTCGTCGGCGTGCCCGAGTACGCCTTCAAGCAGCCGAAGCACCCGGCGGGGGTGTCCGGGGACCTCCCGGCGGTCGCGCACAACCTCACCGAACTGGAGCGTGTGCTCCGCACGGGGGGCGTCTTCGGCCCGGACGGGGTCACCGTCTCCCGGCCCCGCAACGTCGACGAGTTCGACCGCGAGCTGTACACGGCCGCCGCCGAGGCCGAAGGGCTGCTGCTGCTCTACTTCTCGGGGCACGGGGCCGTCCCCAGCACGGGCGACGGGCTGTGGCTCCAGATGCGCCGGGCGACCATCGTCCCCGGCGCCGAGTCCGTCTTCCTCGGCGCCGCGCCGTGGAAGGGGGTCCTGGCCGTGCTGTCGGGGGCGCGGGCGGAACAGGTGGTGGTCGTACTCGACTGCTGCTACGCGGGCAACGCGGCGGCGGCGTGGGACGCACTCGGCACGACGCAGCGCCGGCGCACGTCGCTGCTGATGAGCGTCCAGGCCAACAACCGCATCGACGCCGGCGACGACGACACGCCCACGCCGTTCACCGCCCGGCTGGTCGAACTGCTGGAGCGCGGGCTGCGGGGGCGGGGCGGAGAGGTGACGTTCGCCGGGCTCGCCGACCGGCTGCGGGTCCACATGTCGACCCACCACACCACCCTCCGGGAACCGCCCGAGCCGTGGGAGCCGCAGAGCCGCCCGGCGACCTCGGGTGCCGACGTCCTGCTCGCCGTCGCCGCGCGGCGCCCGCCGCGCTTACCGGTGACCCGGCCGACAGGCGGAGCGACCGGGCCGGGCGCGCAGGACGACCCGACCGCCCGCGCCACCACGGGCACGCCTGGTTCCGGCAGTACGGTCGGCGCCGGCAGCGCGGGTGGTCCCGACAGCACAGGCGGTCCCGGCGGAGCAGCCGGTTCCGGCCACTCGGGCGGCGCCGGCGGCCCGGGCGGTCCCGGCCCGGCGACAGGCAGCGACGGATCAGGCGGTTCCGACGGCTCGGGCGGTACCGGCTCCGCGGCCGGCAGCGCAGGCGCCGCGGGCGGCGCCCGCAGCACGGCCCGTGCCGGCAGCGGGGACGGTTCCGGCCGCACAGTCGGTCCCGGCGGGGAGGGCACCCCCCGCGGCCGCGCATCCGGCCCCGGCGGACCCGACGAACCGAAGGCCTCCGATGCGGGCGTCGGCGGGAGCGGCTCCGGTGCACCCGGCGGGGGCCTCCCGTCCAGCGGCTCCGGCACATCCGGCGGAGGGACCGGCTCCGGCGCGCCCGGCACAGGCAGCGGCACCGACGCGGCCGACAGCGGCCGCGGTTCCGGCACACCCGGCGGCAGCGGCGCCGGGCCAGTCGGCGGAGGCACCGGCTCCCGCACCGCGAACGACAGCGACAGCGACAGCGGCAGCGACAGCGGCAGCGGCAGCGGCAGCGGCAGCGGCAGCGGTGCAGCCGACGGCGGGAACGCCTCCGGCGCGACAGGCGGTGGCAGCGGACCCGGCAGGGCCGACGGCGCAACCGGCTCCGGCACACCCCGCGGCGGCTCGCGGCGCTCGTCGGGGTGCCCGCGGCGGCGCTCTCCCTCATCGTCGCCGGCCTCGCGTACTTCGGCGGCGCCGACCGGCCGCCGTGCCGGCCACCGCTGGAGCTGCGGCTGCTCACCGACCCCGACCTGGAGCCCACCGTCCGCAAGGCCGCCGAGGCCTACCTCTCCTCCGCCGGCAACCGGACCGCGGAAGGCTGCCGCCGCTCCGGCATCACCGTCTACAGTGCCGGATCCGCCGCCGTCGTCTCCGCGTTCGGCCGCCAGTCGGACCACTGGCTGCGCCCCGCCGGCGAGGAGGACAACCCGCAGCGCGACATCGGCCCGCAGCCCGACATCTGGATCCCCGCCTCGCCCGCGAGCGTCGAGCGGGCCCGGCCCGCCGCGGACCAGGCCGCGTACGCCGATCTCACGGCCGACCCGGTGCCGTTCGCGTACTCGCCCGTCGTGCTCGCCGTCCCGCAGAACCTCTCCGGCGAGGCCCTCGCCGACCGTACGGGCCGCCTCGCCGCGCTCACGGCGGCCCTGCGGCAGCGGGACCCCAAGGCCGAGGTACGCCGCACGGACCCCGAGCACACCGATGCGGGCCTCCTCGCGACGGTCGGCATCCACGGCCCCGGGCAGGACGACCCGGCCACCGCCGAGCGGGCGGTCTCGCAGGCCGGGCTTCCCGCCCGGACCGGGGTGGACCTGCTGTGCACGCTGCCCGACGACGACGCCGTGGACGAGCGGACCGCCGCCCTCGTCCCGGAGTTCCTGCTCAAGACCGGCGTGGCGTGCGACAGCACGACCCGGGCCCGGCGGATGGCCGCCTACCCCGTGGACGTGCCGGGGCTCGCCCCGACGTTCGTCCGGGTCCGCTGGCTGGGCGCGGGCCGGGACGCCGACCGGCGCGACGACGCGGTGCGGCGGTTCCACGAGTGGCTCGCCGGCCGGGCGGAGGGCGCCGGGACGGGCGGGCTCGCCGTGTTCGGGGAGGACGGGTTCCGCAGCTTCGCCGCCGACCACCCCCCGCTCGGCCCGGACGGGACCGGTAAGGACAAGGACACCGACGACACGGCCCCGTTCAACGCGTTCGGGGCCCTCAAGGCTCCGGGACCGCTCGCCGGCCCGGCGTCCCCGACGGCGATGGCCGACGCGCTCAAGGGCTACCGGGAGGCCAACGGGCCCGGCCGGGTGCTGTTCCTGCTGGACTCCTCCGGTTCCATGGGCGGACTGTGGACGGGGGCGAGCGGCGCGCCCGGCATCGTCTCCCAGTCCCTGGCGGGGCTCGGCGACCGCGACGACTACGGCGTCTGGGGAGTCGCGAGCGACCCGCGCACCGGCCGCCACCACACCGAGGTCCTCCCGTTCGGCAGGCAGGCCCGGCGCGCGGACGCCCAGCGCGCCGTGGCCGCCGCTCCCGTCCTGGACCTGGAGGCGGACCCGTACCGGGCGCTGACCGCCGCCCTGGACGAGATGGACCGGCGCGGTACCGACGACCACCGCCCGCAGCTGGTGGTGTTCCTCACCGACGGCGAGGACAGCGGCCGCCTGACCGAGCCCGGCCGCCTGGACGCCCTGCTCCAGTCGGCCCGGACGAAGGGCGTCCCCGTGGTCATGGCCGTGCTGGACGGCGGCGGCTGCGACCCGGGGAAGCCGGCCGCGGCCGTGGCCGAGGCGAGCGGCGGCCGCTGCCTGGACACCAAGGGCGACCTGGTCACCCGGCTGCGGGAAGAGGTAGCCAGGACGGGAACGGGGGACGAGGCATGAGGCACGGACCGGTGGCGGCCGCCCATCCGGCAGCCGGAGGCCGCAGGCGGGCGCTCCGCGGCGGGCGGCGCCGGGCCGGCGGGGTCCTCGCCGCGCTGCTGGCGCTGCTGACGGCCCCGGCGTGCGACGCCACCCCGTCCGGCGGCGCGGCCGCGGGCGGCAAATCCGGAACACCCCAGTCCGTGGACCCGCCGGGCGACATCGTCCTCGCCAGCGGGGTCGACGTCACCGGCAGGGGCGGCATCCGCCGGCAGCTCGTGGAGGAGTGGAACAGGCAGCAGGCGGCCGCCGGCAACCGCTGGCGGGCCCGTCTCGTCGACCTGCCCGGCTCCGCCGACCAGCAGCGCAGTCAGCTCCTCGGCGCCCTCCAGTCCGGCAGCGCCGCGTACGACGTCGTCAACCTGGACGTGACGTGGGTGCCGGAGTTCGCGGCGGCCGAACTCGTCCGGGAGCTGCCCGGCAGCCTGGTCGACGACCAGGACGTCATCGCGTCCGTGGCCGCGACCGCCAAGTGGGGCGGCAAGGTGTACGCCGTCCCCTTCAACAGTGACGTCGGGCTGCTCTACTACCGCCGCGACTACCTCAAGAGCGCCGGCGTGACGGACATCGAGCTCGGCAAGGACAAGGACAGCCGCTGGTCCGTGGTGCAGCAGCTGACCGAGGACCTCGGCGCGGCGGGCCGCAAGCCCGCGCCGGCGTACGAGAAGGGGTGGACGGCGCAGCTCGACGCCTCGTACGAGGGCCTCACCGTCAACGGGATCGAGGCCTTCGCCTCCGCGGTGGACGGTTTGCGCCTCACCGACGGCGCCGGCCGCTACAGCGGCACCCCCGAAGTTCTGGAGGAAGGGCTGGAGGAACTGCGCAGCCGTACCCAGGCCGCATACACCCTGCCGGACTCCGCCCGGTCCGACGAGGCGGACTCCCTCGCCGACTTCGCGCGCGGCCGCACCGCGTTCCTGCGCCACTGGCCGTACGCGTACGGCGCGCTGCACCAGTCGCTGGCGCCGGAGCAGCTCGGTGTCGCCCCGCTGCCCGGGCGGGCCGTGCTGGGCGGGCAGAATCTGGCGGTCGCGAAGGACTCGCCGCGGGCGGGCGCCGCGGAGGACCTCGTCCGGTTCCTGACGGGCCGGGAGAGCGAACGCTGCCTGCTGGACGCCGGCTTCGCCGCGACCCGGCACTCCGCGTACAAGGACGACGGGCCCGCCTGCAAAGTGGGGAAGGCGGCCGGCCCGTCGTCCGGGCCGGCTTCGGGTGAGCGCACGGACCGGATGCCGCGCGACGCCCAGGGTCGGCCCGCGTACGCCCGGGATACGCTGCTGCCCGCGCTGGAGAAGGCCGTCCAGCGGCCCCGCACCCCTCTCTACGGCGCGTTCACGCAGACGTTCGCGGCGGAACTGGGCCGCCTGCAGTCCGCGAAGCCGCCGTCGAAGTCCGAACTGGCCGCCGCACTCGACGCGAAACTCCGCAAGGCCCTGCCGTAAGCCGCGTCAGACGGCCGGGTCGAAGCCGAAGGCACCGCCCCTGCGGTGTACCCGAACCGCTCCGGGACCGGCGAAGTGGGCCGGGATGACCAGCTCCCCTTCGTCCGCCGCGCGTTCGAGGATCCTGCGGCGGCTGGCCGCGGCCTGCACCGGGTCCATGCAGAAGCAGCTGTTGCAGGACGGGTGGAGGATCTGCACCGGGTTGTGCAGGAGGTCACCGGTGAAGACGGCGCGCTCGCCGCGGGAGGCGACCTGCAGCACGCCGGAGCCGGGGGTGTGCCCGGGGGCGGACTCCAGGGTGAGGTGCGCGTCGATGCGGAGCGTGCCGTCCCACAGCCGCGCCTGCCCGGCGCGGTGGACGGGGGCGATGCTGTCCTCGTACATCAGCCGGTCGTCGGGGCTGCGGCCGCCGCCGTACCCGCCGCCGGGGCCGAAGTGGTGGTCGTCGGCGGCGGGGAGGAGGTAGCGGGCGTTCGGGAAGGCGGGGACCCACTCTTCGGCTTGGCCGGTGGTGTTCCCGCCGACGTGGTCGGCGTGGAAGTGGGTGTTGACGACGACGTCGACGTCCTGCGGGCGGATCCCGGCGCGGGCGAGGTCCCCGAGGAGGTCGCTCTGACGCTGGTGGAAGTCCGGGGACTCGGGCCGCTCGCGGCCGTTGCCGATGCCCGTGTCGACGAGGACGGTCAGGCCCGCGCTGCGCACGACCCAGGTCTGGAGGGCCATGACGGCCAGGCCGCGGGCGGGTTCGTAGTGGTCGGGGGCCAGGAGGGTGCCGCCGTCCTGCCACATCTGCGGTGCGGACTGGGGGACGAGGTCGGCGGCGGGCGCGAACGGGCCCTGCCACTCGACGACGCGGATGATCTCGACGTCGCCGACGGCGATGCGCTGCGGCGTGCTGGTTTCTGTGCTCATGGCGCCACCGTAGGAGGCGTGTTCGAGCCTCTCAATGCGCTTGCGGCTCTGTTGGATGCGCACACGTCTCACAGGTGAGGGCTGCCGTTAGGGTGGCGGGGTGGATGTGGTGAGCGACGCGATCGCGGCCGTCCGGGTGGGGCGGGCCGAGTCGCAGCGGATGAGGGTGCACGGGCGGTGGTGCACGCGCTTCGCGCCGTACGGCGGGGCCGGGTTCCACGTGGTGCTGGAGGGGAGTTGCTGGCTGCTGCCGGAGGGGGGCGGCGCGACGGTGTCCCTGGCCGCGGGCGACGCGGTGCTGCTGCCGCACGGGACGGGGCACGTGAT
>NZ_RPSE01000179.1:0-11802 GCF_003949955.1 Streptomyces sp. WAC05292 | reverse complement strand
CCCCCTCCTCACTCCGGCCGGAGCCCGGACGGTGAACCAACCGCTCCCCTCCGGCGCGGGCCCCACCCCGGGCGGGGCCGACCCAGCCGAGCTGATGCAGCAGGTCGCCCAAGGCGACAAACAGGCCTTCGCCGCGCTCTACGACGCCCTCGCACCCCTGGTGCACGGGATCGTCGTCAGGGTCGTACGCGACCGTGCGCAGTCGGAGGAGGTCGCCCAGGAGGTCATGATCGACCTGTGGCGGCAGGCCGCCCGCTACCGGCCCGACGCCGGGAGCGTGACCACCTGGGCCGCGACGATCGCGCACCGCCGCGCGGTGGACCGGGTCCGCTCCGCCCAGGCGGCCGCGGACCGCGAGCACACCCAGGCCGCCCGGGAGCACCAGACCGCCTTCGACGAGGTCGCCGAGCAGGTGGAGACGCGGCTGGAGAGCGAGCAGGTACGCCGCTGCCTGCGCGGCCTGACCGAGCTCCAGCGCCAGGCCGTGGACCTGGCCTACTACCGGGGGCTGACCTACCGTGAAGTCGCCGAAGCCCTGCGCACACCGCTTCCCACCATCAAGACACGCATGCGCGACGGGCTCATCCGGCTCCGCGACTGCATGGGGGTGACCACATGAAACACCACGCATCCGATGCCCACACCCTTGCGGCCGCCTACGCGCTCGACGCCCTCGACCCCGGCGAAGAGGCGGTGTTCGAAAGCCACCTGCAGGAGTGCGCGTCGTGCCGGCAGGAGGTCGCGGAGTTCCGGGCCACCGCGGCGCGCCTGGCCGCCGCCGTCTCCCAGCCGCCGCCCGCGGCGGGCAAGCAGGCGGTCATGGACGCGATCGACGGTGTGCGGCAGCTGCCTCCGCGGGTGCCCGCGGCCGCGCACGCCACCGCCCGCGGCGGCGCCGTCCGCCGCAGGGCCCTGCCGCTCGCCCTGGCCGCCAGTCTGGCCGCCGCCGCGTCGCTTGCCGGCCTGGCCGTGTGGCAGGTCCGGCAGGGCGAGGAGCTGCGGCAGCGGGCCGTGCAGGCCGAGCAGCGTCTGGACGACGTCAGTTCCGTCCTCGCGGCGCCCGACGCCCGGACCGTGCACGGCCGGGCCGCCAACGGGGCCCTGACCACGGTGGTGGCCTCCGACCGGCAGAACCGGGCCGTCTTCACCGCCGGCAACCTTCCGGCGCCCGCCGCCGGCAAGACGTACCAGTTGTGGCTCGACCACGACGGCACCATGCGCCCCGCCGGTTTCATCTCCGGCGACGGAACCGTCCGGCTCAGCGGCGACCCGGCCGACGCGACTGCGGTCGGTCTCAGCCTCGAACCTGTCGGCGGCTCGCCCCACCCGACCACCCCGCCGCTGCTGCTGATGGCCCTGCCTTCCTGACCCGGGCGGACGCCGGCCGCGGCCCGCCCCGGGAGCCGTCAGCGGCGGCCGCCCGCGGCCAGGACCAGTCCGGTGAGCAGCAACGCCAGGCCGATGGCGAGGACGGGGAAGCCGGTGGCGGGGAGGGTGTAGAGGGCCGCCGCGGCCACGGCCAGCGGTGTGCCGACCGCCGCGGCGACCGCACCGATCCGGCGTGCTGTCGCGGCCGGGCCGCTGCCGGCGGACGCCTCGGGGTCGGCGGAGGTCCGCGGGTCGCTGCCGGTGAGGTGGGCGGTGAGGGCGCCGGCCAGCACGGCCCAGGCCACGGCGGTCCAGCCGTTGCGGCCGGCGCCGGTCAGCAGGACGGCCGCGGTGACGGTCGCGCCGGCCGCCATGGCCCGGGGGCTGCCGGTGAAGGCCCAGGTGCGGCGGGCACTGCCCGGCTGCCGCATCTCCACCACCGCGGTACGGATCACCAGGGCGGCGGCGACGAGCACCGGGGCCAGGAGGGAGGCGTCGGGATCGGGCATCGCGGGGACCGCTCTCTGCGTGCGGGTCCCGAGGCTGCGGACCCGGTCCTGCCGGTGGGCGTCGCGGCCGTCCGCGCCGTCGGCGTCGGCGGCCCCTCGGGGCCACCGGGACGGCGGCCCCGACGTGTGCTCCAGTGTCGCCGGAATCGGGCGTCCCGGCAGGCCCCGTACCGTTCTGCGGCGGGACGGGGCCGGTCGGCCGTCGAGGTCCGCCAGGACGGCGAGTGCGCGTGCTGCCCCGCCGTGCGGCACGAAGGCGGCCGTGGTGGCAGCCGGCCATGACGTCGCAGCTCAGGCCCGCCGAGGCCGGGGCCGTCGCGAAGGCGGCGGTCAGGCCCACCGCGTCCGGGGCGGACTGCACGTGCAGGGGGGGTCCACGCGGCGACGTGGTCGTGGGCGAGTCCCAGCCGGTCGGCGTCCGCACGGGGCAGTACCGGGGTCAGCCCTTCCTCTTCCCGGACCGTGTCACCGGGCGGACACCCGCCGGCGCCTCGCCCGCCGGGCGCGAACACGTACTCTCCCCCGTTGAGCTGCGGGCTCATCGAAGCGAGCAGGGTGCGGAGGTCCTTCTCTCCCGGCACGTCGCCTCCTCGGGCGCTGCCGTTGCCGAAGGGGTGCCGGCGCGGGCCGGCAGGTGGGCGTCTAGGAAGCCCCGCTCGGAGGCGGGGTCGTGGACCAGCCCGGCGAAGGGGACGAGGCCGGCGCCTTCCGGCTGCGCGGCGAAGCGGTCGGCCGGCCGGCCGTGGGCGGGCGCCACCTTGTGGTCGAAGCGGACCGGCTCCGGCCCGCCGGTCGCCCAGAAGGAGACCGGCGGCAGACCCCCCGGGGCGAGGGCAGCTCCGCGGGCGGCGTGTGGATCATCGAGTAGTGGGACAGCACGCCGCCGAGCGCGCGGTCCGCGACCTGAAGGGCCTCCATCCGCCCCTCGCCGAACCTCGGCTGCGGATGTGCCTTCCGGGCACGGGCGCCCATGGCCGGGGAGAGGTCGACCCGAACGCGTCGGGCCCCAGGCCGTGGAGCAGGGCCGTCAGGTGCCCGGGCCGCATCCGGCGTCGGCCGTCCGCGGGTTCCCCGTCGCGCGGACGAGCTCGGCGAAGGCGCCGAGCACGGCCCGCGTGAGCGGCCGCGTTTCGAGCCGGTGCGCGAACAGGGACGCGTACAGCTCGACGGCGGCGTCGCAGGCCGCCCTGGTCTCGTCCTGCACCTGATCCTGCTGCACGCCATGGCCGGGTCCGCCGGCGCGGAGGGGGCGCGGGAGCGGCTGGCCGCCCGGGCCGAGGAGGTCCGGGCGGGCTTCCCCGGCGTCGCCGTCGAGGCGCTGGTGCGGGACGGCGAGGCCGATCTGCGGCCGCAGACCCTTCCGCCCGGTCTCGCCCCGCCGGGTCAGCAGAGCCAGGAGGGTGTCCTGGCGGCCGAGCGGCGGCTGCTGGAGGGCGAGGCGGCCCTGCTGCGGCGGCGCTGGCCGGGGCCGGCCGTCCGGGTGCAGGTGCCGCCGACCGCCGCCCCGGCTGCGCTGCTGCCCGCGGCCCGCGACGCCGCCCTGCTCGTCCCCGGTGGCCCGCGGCACGGCCACCGTATACGGCTCGTGTCGACCACCGCCGACCTGCTGCGCCACTCGGGCTGCCCCGTCATGGCCGTACCGCGCCGCGGCCGAGCGGTGCGCGGCCGCGGCGGTGCCTCCTATGCTGCGGGCATGACCTCACAGCGCCACCTCGCGGAACTGTTCTCGCTGGACGGCCTGGTCGCCGTGGTGACCGGCGGGAGCTCCGGCATCGGACGGGCCGTCGCCGGCGCTCTCGCCCGGGCCGGGGCCGGCGTCGTCATCGTGGCGCGCAGGGAAGCCGAACTGGCTTCCACTGTGGATGAGTTGGCGGCGGACGGCTGCCGGGCGGCGTGGGTGAGGGCCGATCTCGGAACGCGTGAGGGGGTGCGCGCGGCGGCCGAGGAGGCGGCTGGGGTGTTCGGCGAGCCGGACATCCTCGTGAACAGCGCGGGGATCAACCTGCGGCCGCCGATGGGCGAGTTGGACGACGCCGTGTGGGACGCCACGATGGCGGTGAACCTGGAGGCGCCCTACCTGCTGGGGCAGCGGTTCGGGCCCGGCATGGCGGAGCGGGGCTTCGGGCGGATCATCCACATCAGCTCGCAGCAGGCGCACCGGGCGTTCGTGCAGAGCGGCGCCTACGGGGTGTCGAAGGGGGCGCTCGAATCGCTGGCCCGTTCGCAGGCCGAGGCCTGGTCGCCGCACGGGGTCACGTGCAACGCGCTGGTGCCCGGCTTCGTCCTGACCCCGCTCAACACGCGGCTGTCGTCCGACGAGGAGACGGTTGCGGCGCTGGCCCGGCGGACGCTGGTCGGACGGAACGGCCTGGCCGAGGACTTCGCCGGTGCGGCGGTGTTCCTCGCCGGCCGGTCGTCCGGCTACATCACCGGTCAGGCGATCTTCGTGGACGGCGGGTTCTCGGCTCACTGAGCGTCCCCGCGCCGCTCCCCCGCGGGCGCCGGCCGTGCGCAGGCAGGAGGATGCCCCCGCATGCGGTGGTGGGCTGGTGCCGCCACCGCACCGGAGGTCGTCATCGGGATCGGGAACCGCCGCGGTCGGGCAGCCGGCGAGCCCCCGGAAGCGTGCCGCTAGTTGCCGATGCCGGAGCTGCCGACGCCCGTGTTGCCGAGACCGGAGCTGCCGACGCCGGAGTTGCCGAGGCCGGAGTTGCCGACGCCCTCGTTGGCCAGGCCGGAGTTGCCCACGCCCAGGTTGGCGATGCCGGAGTTCCCGACGCCCCAGTTGGCGATGCCCGAATTGCCGACACCGGAGTTCCCGATGCCCGAGTTGCCGACGCCGTCGGCGGCGGCCGCCGCGGCTCCGCCGAGGCCGAGGGCCGCGGCGGCACCCAGCACGACGGTGAAACGGAGAAGACGTGCACGCATTGCATACCTCCTGAGTGCGGTGCGTTTGCGGTACATCAGTAGCATTTGCCCCCTGCGGGTTGTGGAATATACGACTGTCGGGGTCGTGTCGGCACCGGCTGGCGTACACCCGGACCGTCCGCCGCCCCGGATAATGGCCGGGTTCCGGCGCGGGCGCGCCGGGTGGGGCGGCGGCCCCGAGGACCGGAGGGGTACGGGAGCGGTGGAACTCGAAGAGGGCCTGCGGGTCAGGCTGGCAGCGGATCTCAGGCTGGCGGGTTCCGTCACCGCGGCCGGCGGCTCCGCGGTCGAGGCGGGTGCCGCCGCCGGGTTCCTGTCGCTGGCCGCGGGCTGCGAGGGGACCGTCGAGCGCGTGGACGAGCACGTCCGGGAGCAGGGCCCCGAGGCGCGGGAGTACGAGCGGCTCACGTCCCTGCTCGACAGCTTCGGCGCCCATATGCCGCCGGCGAGCCGCCGGCAGGCCGAGGAGCAGGTCGCGGCCCTGGAACCGGCGTGGGCCGCCTGGCAGCAGGACCGGCGGCGGGTGACGGTGCGGGTCCGCTTCGACAACGGGCTGGTCCTCGGCGACGCGTCGGCGGACGTCTTCACCCCCGCGCCCTGACGGCCGGCCCGCCGGGCCGCTCCGGCGGGGCCGGGGGCGGCGGCGCGGACCCGCCCGGGCGGCCCGGCGCGTCTCCCCGGTGTCCCCGACCGCGCGGCCGCAGCGCGGCGGGGGGATCGGGCGCGTGGATGTGCAGGGGGGCACCGTGGGCGGAATGCGGGACGGGCGGACAGGGCGCCGCGGAATCCTGGCCCTCCTCGGCGGCGTCGCGCTGGCCCCGTTGACGGGTACTGCGGGCTGCGCCGGGCTCCGGCCGGACGAGGACCGCCTCCGCGTACGGACCGACGTCGGGCCGCTACACAAGCGGTTCGCGGCCCTGGGCCCGCTGTCCGACGCGCACTGGCTCGGCTACGACCTGGACGCGGCGGGCAGGCGGGCGTCCGTACCCGGGCCGGACGCGCGGATCCGGCTCGTCGGGGTGGCCCGGCCGGCGCCCGGTGCGGTGGCGGCCGCCCTGGCGGCGGCCCCGGCCGGCGAGCCCTTCGAGACGGTGGCCTTGGCCGGCGACGTCCCGGCCCCGCTCGCGCGGCACGTGCCCGACCGGGCGGGGTGGCGGGCGAGCCCGGCGTACGACCTCACGGTCCTGGCCCGGGACCCGGCCCAGCCGGTCGCAGCCGGCGGCGACCGGGCCGACGGGCGGTTCCTCCTGCACGAGGCGGACGACCTGGTGTGGTTCGACGCCGTGTTCCTGTACGCCTGACCGTCAGCCCCCGGCGGGTTCCGGCCCCGCCGCGGTGAAGACGCCCGCGCGGGCGGCGGCCGCGGCGGCGCGGGCGGCGCGTTCGGCCGCGGCGGCGTCCGGGGGCGTGCCGGTCGTCAGCAGCCGGTAGTAGAGGGGCGCGGAGACGCTGCGGACGACCTCCTCCGCGTCCGTGCCGGGCGGGAGTTCGCCGCGGGCGACGGCCTGGCGGACGCAGGGCGCCCACTCGGCGACGCGGACGGTGTAGAAGCGGTGCAGGGCCTCGGCGGCCCGCGGGTCCGTACCGGCGGCCGCGATCACGGCCCGGAACAGCGGGCCCTGGCGCGGGTCGGCGAGGGTGCGGCGGACCAGGTCGGCGTTGGCGAGGAGGTCGCCGTCGAGGGAGCCCGTCTCGGTGCGGGGCGCGGACTGCTCGGCCATGTCGCCGAGGAGGTCGGCGACGAGCCCGGAGGGCGTGCCCCACCTGCGGTAGACGGTGGTCTTGCCGACTTCGGCGCGCCGGGCCACCTCGGCCAGGTCGAGCCGGTCGAAGCCCCCTTCGGCGAGCAGGTCGCCCGCGGCGTCCAGGACCGCCGCCCGCACCCGGGCCGTCCGGCCGCCCGGCCGCAGGGTGCCCGGCTCCGTGCTCTCACCATCAGACGCCATAACGGGCCTCCAGTTCCATTAATACGCTTCCACTGTTACGGTGGGGTCAGCTTAAGGGGTCCACAGTCCCCTTAAGTCGTATCCGTGCATCGTTCACGAGGGGGCTCGTCATGGAGTACAGGCAGCTCGGCACATCCGGTCTCACCGTCCCGGTCCTGAGTTTCGGCGCCGGCACCTTCGGCGGCGAAGGGCCCCTCTTCGGGGCGTGGGGCGACACCGGCGTCCGCGAGGCGCGCCGCATGGTCGACATCTGCATCGACGCCGGCATCACGCTCTTCGACACGGCCGACGTGTACTCGGCCGGCGCCTCGGAGTCCGTCCTGGGCGCGGCGGTGAAGGGCCGGCGCGACCGGGTGCTGCTGTCCACCAAGGCCGGGCTGCCGATGGGCGACGGGCCAGGCGACGCCGGCACCTCCCGGGCCCGCCTGATCCGGTCCACCGAGGACGCCCTGCGCCGGCTCGGCACCGACCGGATCGACCTCTTCCAGCTGCATGCCTTCGACGCGGCCACCCCGGTCGAGGAGGTGCTGTCGGCACTCGACACCCTGGTGCGCGCGGGGAAGATCCGCCACGTCGGCGTCTCCAACTTCGCGGGCTGGCAGCTGATGAAGTCCCTGTCCGCGGCCGATCGCCACGGCTTCCCCCGCTACTCCGCCCACCAGGTCTACTACTCGCTCATCGGCCGGGACTACGAGTGGGAGCTGATGCCGCTGGGCCACGACCAGGGCGTCGGCGCCCTCGTGTGGAGCCCGCTCGGCTGGGGCCGGCTCACCGGCAGGGTACGGCGCGGCCGGCCGCTGCCGGAAGGGAGCCGGCTGCACGCGACCGCGGACTACGGCCCGCCCGTCGACGACGAACTCCTCCACGACGTCGTCGACGAGCTCGACGCGATCGCGCAGGAGACCGGCAGGACGATCCCGCAGGTCGCGCTCAACTGGCTGCTCGGCCGCCCCACCGTGTCGTCCGTGATCGTCGGCGCCCGCTGTCCTGGGGGCCGGTCCCCCGCCCCCTACCCGCAGAGGTCGTCCGCCATGGCAGAACTCAACCGCCGCCGGTTCCTCCAACTCACCGGCGGCGCCGCCGCCCTGGGCGCGCTCGGCGAGAGCATCGCGCGCGCCGCCGCCATCCCGGCGCAGGGCGCCACCGGCACCCTCGCCGATGTCGAGCACATCGTCGTCCTCATGCAGGAGAACCGTTCCTTCGACCACTACTTCGGCAGGCTGCGCGGCGTGCGCGGCTTCGGCGACCCGCGCCCGGTGACCCTCCCGAGCGGCAAATCCGTCTGGCACCAGGCCGACAGGACGGGCAAGGTGACGCTGCCCTTCCGGCCGCCGTCCGACGACCTCGGCATGGAGTTCCTGCAGGGCCTCAACCACGACTGGGCGGGCGGCCAGAGCGCCTTCAACAAGGGCAGGTACGACAACTGGGTGCCGGCCAAGACGCCCACGACGATGGCGTACCTGACCCGTGAGGACATCCCGTTCCACTACGCCCTCGCCGACGCGTTCACCGTCTGCGACGCCTACCACTGCTCGTTCATCGGCTCCACCGACCCCAACCGCTACTACCTGTGGTCCGGCCACACCGGCAACGACGGCAAGGGCGGCGGACCCGTCCTCGACAACGCCGAGCTCGGGTACGGATGGACGACCTACCCGGAGCGGCTGGAGGCGGCCGGGATCTCCTGGAAGGTCTACCAGGACATCGGCGACGGCCTCGACGCGGCCGGCCACTGGGGCTGGATCAACGACGCCTACCGGGGCAACTACGGCGACAACTCGCTCCTGTACTTCAACGCCTACCGCAACGCGCAGCCCGGCAGCCCGCTCCACGAGAAGGCCCGCACCGGCACCGACGCCAAGGCGGGCGAGGGCTACTTCGACCGGCTGCGGGCGGACGTGAAGGCCGGCAGGCTGCCGCAGGTCTCCTGGATCGCGGCCCCCGAGGCCTTCAGCGAGCACTCCAACTGGCCGTCCAACTACGGCGCCTGGTACATCGCGCAGGTCCTCGACGCGCTCACCTCCAACCCGGACGTGTGGGCCCGTACCGCCCTCTTCATCACCTACGACGAGAACGACGGCTTCTTCGACCACGTCGTCCCGCCGTACGCCCCGGCCGGCGCCGGGCAGGGCCTGTCCACGGTGCCGACCGCCCTGGACGTCTTCCCCGGCAAGCCCGGCTACGCGGCCGGGCCGTACGGCCTCGGCCCGCGCGTGCCGATGCTCGTCGTCTCCCCGTGGAGCACCGGCGGCTACTCCTGCTCCGAGACCTTCGACCACACCTCCATCATCCGCTTCATGGAGAAGCGCTTCGGCGTCCACGAGCCGAACATCTCGCCGTGGCGCCGCGCCGTCTGCGGCGACCTGACCTCGGCCTTCGACTTCGCCCGCAGCGACACCGGCGCCGTCCCGCTGCCCGACACGGCGGCCTGGGAGCCGCAGGACCGCGAGCGGCATCCCGACTTCCCGGCCCCCGCCCCCGCAGTGGGCAGCATGCCGCGCCAGGAGAGGGGCTCACGGCCAACCCGCCCGCTGGGGTACGCCCCGTACGTGGACGGCACGGCGCTCACCGCGGAGGGGAGGTTCCGGCTGACGTTCAGCGGCGGGCCGGCGCTGGGCGCGCAGTTCCTCGTCACCTCCGGGAACCGCACCGACGCCCCCTGGACGTACACGACGGCGGCCGGCGCGTCGATCTCGGACACCTGGAACACCCGGTACTCCGGCGGGATCACCGACCTGACGGTGCACGGCCCCAACGGCTTCGTACGCGGCTTCCGCAACCCCGGGAAGATCCCCGGGCCCGAGGTCACCGCCCGCCACAACGCCGCCACCGGCGACCTGGACCTCACCTGCACCAACCACGGAGACGCGACGGCCGTCCTCACCGTCGCCGGCGCCTACGGCGGAAGCCCGCAGCGCCTCACGGTCGCGCGGGGCGCCACGGTCACGCACACCGTGTCCCTGCTGGGCAGCCGCCGCTGGTACGACGTGACGGTCACCGCGTCCGGTACGGCGGACTTCCTGCGGCGTTTCGCGGGGAAGGTCGAGACCGGGGCGCCCGGTATGTCGGATCCGGCGATCCTCACCGACCCGTCGTCCTGACGCGGACCCCCCTGAACAGACGGGTGCGGGTGGCCAGTGCTGCGAGGGCCGGACCAGCCCCGGCGGTCCGCTGGGGTGGGCCGTCACCGGCTGACCGGTGATCCCGGGGTACCCGGGATCACCGGGTGAAAACGACGGCGCGGTCCGTCCCCGGTGGGGACGGACCGCGCCGTGCGGCATCAGACTCGGGTCAGGCCGAGGTGATGTTCTCCGCCTGCGGGCCCTTCTGGCCGGCCGTGACGTCGAAGTTCACGCGCTGGCCTTCCTGGAGCTCGCGGAAGCCGTTGGCGACGATGTTCGAGTAGTGGGCGAAGACGTCCGGGCCGCCGCCGTCCTGCTCGATGAAGCCGAAGCCCTTTTCAGCGTTGAACCACTTCACGGTACCGGTAGCCATGAGTTCTCCTTCTGGGAGTTTTTGGGTCGCACACCGTGCGCGGCCCCGTCGCTGAAATGAGCCCATCCGGAGGTGCCGGAAAACAAAAAGTGCGCCCATCGCATAACGTCGGGCGCACACAAATCCATGGGGTGCCAAAACTGCAACGTGACCAGGCTAGCACGGTTCGTCGCCGGAGCCGAGGATCCCGGGGAGCCGGATCGGGCCGTGGGGGTCCCGCGTGCGGGGCCCTTCCCCGCCGGGCCGCCCGGTGCCACCCTGGGGCAGAGGCGGTGGGGCCCCGACCGGAGCGCGCCGTGCCGGTGCACGCGGGACCGGGCCGCCGGAGCGGGCTGCGGCGGACGGCCGCCGCCGGGGAGGGACGGGCATGCCGCTGTTCCAGCGCCGGGACGCCGGCGACGACGGCTGGACCGTCGAACCGATGGGCAACGGGGAGACCTGCCGCCGGCGGGTGCGCATGGAGCGCCTCGGCAACATCCTCCCCCACCACCGGGAGGTCCTGGAGGCCGCGGCCCGCGAGGAGGGCCGGAGCCTGGAGGAGTACGTGGCGTGGGTCGCGAACCTGAGCAGCGACCGGATGCACGCGACCCGCGACCGGATCATGAACGGGGTGGCCGGCGAGCGGGAGGCGACGCTGTACGGCTGCTGGCTGGAGGCCCGTGCCGCCGTGCAGGAGGTCCAGTACCGCATCGAGGTGCGGCCCGGGAAGTACGCCTGGCGCGGCCGGTAGCTGCTTCCGGGGCGCCAGGCGTCCGGTGGTACGGGTTCGCACGGGTGCGGCCCAGGGCCCAGACTGGTAACCAGCCGTCGCGGCTCCGGCGGAGTGTCCGGAGCCCGGTGGGCGGGAGGCAGACCGTGGTCATCACCCACCAACTCGCTGAAGGCGTCCTGTACGTGCGTATCCCGCGGGAGCTGGACGTCGGCAACCGGGCGGCGGCCGCCCTGGAGATCGAGGCGCTGGTGCATGCCCACCGCCCCGGACGGGTGGAGGTCCGGCTGCCGTCGCACCACCCCTCCCCCATGACCTTCGGCGCGCTGGCCCGCGTCCACCGCATGTGCCAGAGCCTGGGCGTCCCCCTCGCCACGACCGGCCCCGACGGGGAGGCACCGCCGGAGCCCCTGGGCGGTGCGCTCCCGGACCGGGCCCACCAGCTGGAGCACGGCGCACGGCGCGACCACTGACCGGGCGCGGCCGGTACCTGCCTGTTGTGACGGGTGCCGGCCGGCAGCACCCCGCGCCTACGTTTCTCCACGTGAAGGCTGTCTTCGGACAGGCCCGCGCCGCGGCGGTCGGCCCGGTGCGGGGACGACGGAGGAGGGGCACATGCGCATCAGGACGTGGACGACCGCTGCCGCGCTGACGGCCGCGCTGCTGACCGGGGGCGTCGCCACCGGCACGGCCGCCACGGCGGCGGAGGCGACGGCCGGACCGGTGCTCGTCGGGTTCTACGGCACGAGCGAGGAGTGCTACGCCGCGGGCGCCGAGATCGTCGGCGAGCACGGGTGCGTCTTCGTGGGCGCCCGCGGCGTAGCACTCCTCGCTCGTGCCGTAGAAC
>NZ_RPSE01000178.1:0-11807 GCF_003949955.1 Streptomyces sp. WAC05292 | reverse complement strand
ACCCGGAACCCCACCCGGCACCCCGCCGGACGCACCGCCGGGTGCGCCTCCTGGGGCGTCCGCCGGGCCGCCCTCGTGACCGCTGTCACCAGGGGGCAGCTCCAGACCTCCCGAGCTCACCCGTGCACCGCCTTCTGCGTCTGGAACGCCCGTCTAAGTGATCACGGAAGACTACTCCGAGCGCGGCGCCCGGTGCAGCCCGATGACGCCCGACGGACCGTACACCGGTGATCGGTTGACCCATTATCGGATGCGCAGACAGTCCGCCGACCCGCAAATCGTCCCGCGGGGTCACCCGGTCGGAGCAGTCGCAAGTCCCCGCCTGAGGCCCCTCTTTCGGGGAAGATCCAGGCAGTGACGCGGTCCACGCCGGATCAGCCCCACACCTCCGTCCGTCACCGAGGGGAAGAGTCGTTGTCCATGCAGGTCTGGCCGGGACAGGCGTATCCGCTCGGAGCCGTGTACGACGGCGCGGGCACCAATTTCGCGGTCTACTCGGAGGCGGCGCGGCGCATCGAGCTGTGCCTCCTCCACGACGACGGATCGGAGACCGCCGTCGAGCTCCGCGAGACCGACGCGTTCGTCCGGCACGCCTACCTGCCCGGCGTGATGCCGGGCCAGCGCTACGGCTTCCGGGTCCACGGGCCGTACGAGCCCGAGCACGGACAGCGCTGCAACCCGGCCAAGCTGCTGCTCGACCCGTACGCGCGGGCCGTCGCCGGGAGCATCGACTGGGGCGAGGAGGTGTACGGCTACCACTTCGGCCGGCCCGAATCGCGCAACGACCTGGACTCCGCGCGGCACACGATGAGCTCGGTCGTGGTGAACCCCTACTTCGACTGGGGCGACGACCGGCCGCCGCGGCACGACTACCACCGGACGGTGCTGTACGAGGCGCACGTCAAGGGCCTGACGATGCGCCACCCGGAGCTGCCGGAGGAGCTGCGCGGCACGTACGGGGCGCTCGCGCACCCGGCGGTCATCGACCACCTGACCCGGCTCGGGGTGACGGCCCTGGAGCTGATGCCCGTACACCAGTACGTCCACGACCACCGCCTGGTCGACGACGGGCTGACGAACTACTGGGGCTACAACACGATCGGCTTCTTCGCCCCGCACAACGGCTACGCCTCCGGCGACCGGGGGCAGCAGGTGCTGGAGTTCAAGTCGGCGGTGCGCGCCCTGCACGAGGCGGGCATCGAGGTCATCCTCGACGTGGTCTACAACCACACCGCGGAGGGGAACCACCTGGGGCCGACCCTGTCGTTCCGCGGGCTGGACAACGCCTCCTACTACCGGCTGGCGGACGACCCGCGCCACTACGTGGACACCACGGGCACCGGGAACTCGCTGCTGATGCGCTCGCCGCACGTCCTCCAGCTGATCATGGACTCGCTGCGGTACTGGGTCACCGAGATGCACGTGGACGGCTTCCGCTTCGACCTGGCGGCGACGCTGGCCCGGCAGTTCCACGAGGTGGACCGGCTGTCGTCGTTCTTCGACCTCGTCCAGCAGGACCCGGTGGTCAGCCAGGTGAAGCTGATCGCGGAGCCCTGGGACCTGGGCGAGGGCGGCTACCAGGTGGGCAACTTCCCGCCGCTGTGGACCGAGTGGAACGGCAAGTACCGGGACACGGTGCGGGACCTGTGGCGCGGCCAGCCGCGCACCCTGGCCGAGTTCGCGAGCCGGCTGACGGGCTCCTCCGACCTGTACCAGGACGACGGCCGGCGGCCGCTGGCGTCCATCAACTTCCACACCTGCCACGACGGCTTCACCCTGCACGACCTCGTCTCGTACAACGAGAAGCACAACGAGGCCAACCGGGAGGGCAACCGGGACGGCGAGGCGCACAACCGGTCCTGGAACTGCGGCGTCGAGGGCCCGACGGAGGACCCGGACGTCGTCCGGCTGCGGGAGCGGCAGATGCGCAACTTCACGGCCACCCTGATGCTGTCGCAGGGGGTGCCGATGCTGAGCCACGGAGACGAGTTCGCGCGCAGCCAGGGCGGCAACAACAACGCCTACTGCCAGGACAACGAGCTGGCCTGGGTGCCCTGGCCGGAGCCGGGCAAACCGCCGCCCCCGCTTCTGGAGTTCACCCGGCGGATGGTGTGGCTGCGGCGCGACCACCCGGTGTTCCGGCGGCGCCGCTTCTTCCACGGCCACCCGGTGGAGGGCACCCACGACGAGCTGTCCGACATCGCCTGGTTCACCCCGTACGGGGAGCCGATGCGGGCCCGCGACTGGCAGGCGCAGCAGACGCGCGCGCTGACGGTGTTCCTCAACGGGGAGGCGATCTCCGAACCGGGTCCGCGCGGGGAGCGGATCACCGACGACTCCTTCCTGCTGATGTTCAACGCCGGCGCGGAGGGCCAGGAGTTCACGATCCCGGCCGGGCACGGGGCGCAGTGGCGGCTGGTCGTCGACACGGCGCGGCCGGAGGTGCCGCCGCCCGGCACCGGGGCGCGTGTGGCGAGCGCGAGCGCGAGGGCGGCGGCCGCCGCCGCCACGGCGACCGCGAAGGCGCCGTCGGAGCCGTGGGCCTCGGCGAGCCGCCCGGACAGGGCCAGGGCCGACGCCTGGCCGGCGACGAGCGCGCTGGCGGCCCAGGCGGTCGCCTCGGCGAGCCGGTCCGGGGCGACGGACCGCTCCGTGAGGGCGAACGCGGTGATCAGGTGCGGGGCGTAGGCGGCGCCGAGGACGGTGACGGCCGCGTACAGCGCCGGGAGGCCGTCGGCGTACAGCAGCGGCACGGACAGGGCGAGGGCCGCGCCGGTGGCGGCCCGCCAGCGCAGCCGCAGCCCGATGCGGGCGGGCAGCGCACCGACCGCCAGGCCCGCCACGGCGCTGACGACGCCCATGGCGGCGTAGACGGTCCCGGCCTGGCCGGGAGCGCCGAGGCGGGCGGTGAGGGCGGCGATGCCGGCCTGGCAGGCGCCGAACATGGCGCCCTGGAGGAAGAGGGAGCCGCGGACGGCGTGGACGACCCCGGGGTGGCGGGGCCTGCGGGCGCGCGGCCCGGCAGGGGCGGCGTCGGCGGCGGTCGGGGCGGTGGCGGCCGCGGTGGGGTGCAGGGCGAAGGCCGTGCCGAAGACGGCGACGAGCGCGGCAGCGAGGGCCAGGGCGAACGCGGGGTGCGCGGCGAGGGCGGCGAGTCCGACGAGGGCCGGCCCGAGGACGAAGGACACCTCGTCGAGGGTCCCTTCGAGGGAGTGGACGGCGCCCACCGCCTGCTCGTCCGCGCCGGCGCGGTGCGCGAGCGCGACGGACCTGGTCCGGGCGAGCGGCCCTACCAGCGGCACCGACGCCCCGGCGAGGGCCCCGACCGCGGCGAGCGCCGGTGTCGGCAGGCCCCCGAGGGCGCCGGCGACCAGCCCGGCGGTGGCGGCCGCGTTGACCGCCGCGGCGGCGAGGACCACGGGCCGCTGGCCGCGGCGGTCGGCGGTCCGGCCGAGCAGCGGCCCGCCCAGCACCTGCCCGGCGGAGAGCGCGGCGCCGACCGTCCCGGCGGCGGCGAGGGAGCCGCTGGTCGCGGCGACGAGGAGGACGCTGCCGAACTGGACCATGGCCACGGGCAGGCGGGCGAGGAAGGAGAGCAGGGGTAGCAGGGGCCCGGTCAGGGCGATGACGCGTCGATAGGTATCGAGGGTTCCGGACACCGGCCCACGCTAACGGCGCGCAGTCACCCGGATGCATTGGGTCATGGCACGGAATCCGGGAAGCTGGGTACGTACGTTCTCATGAGCCGGCCAGAGAAGCAGCCAACCGTCCGATCCGGCGTCCGGGCGGGGGCCGTGCCCGCGGCGCCGTCCGCGACGTACCGCCTCCAGCTGTCCCCGGAGGCCCCGTTCTCCGCGGCGGCGGCCGCCGTGCCGCACATCGCCTCGCTCGGCGCCTCGCACCTGCACCTCTCCCCCGTCCTGGAGGCGGTCCCCGGCTCCCTGCACGGGTACGACGTCACCGACCACACCCGCGTCCGGGAGGAGCTCGGCGGGGAGGACGGGCTGCGGGCGCTGGCCGCCACCGCCCGGGAGCACGGGCTGGGCCTCGTCCTGGACATCGTCCCCAACCACATGGCGGTGCCCTGCCCGCTGCGGCTGAACCGGCCGCTGTGGGAGGTGCTGCGGGACGGCCCGCGGTCCCCGTCGGCCCGCTGGTTCGACATCGACTGGGAGGCGGGCGGCGGCAAGGTGCTGCTGCCACTGCTCGACCGGCCCTTCGACCCGGCCGACTGCGCCGTCGACGGCGAGGTGCTGCGCCACGGCACGTGGGAGTTCCCGCTCCGCCCGGGGACGGCGGGGCTGCCGCTGCCGGAACTGCTCGCGCGGCAGTGGTACCGGCCCGCGCACTGGCGGACGGCGCGCACCGAGCTGAACTACCGGCGCTTCTTCACCATCGCGCAGCTGATCGGCGTCCGGGTGGAGGACCCCGAGGTGTTCGCCGCCTCCCACGCGAAGGTGCTGGAGCTGGTGCGCGACGGGGTGGCGGCCGGACTGCGGATCGACCACGTGGACGGGCTCGCCGACCCGGAGGGCTACCTGCGGCGGCTGCGCGCCGGCGTCGGCGACGGCTGCTGGGTGGTGGTGGAGAAGATCCTCGGCCGGCGGGAGCGGCTGCCGGCCGGCTGGCCCGTCGCCGGGACCACCGGCTACGACGCCCTGCACCGGGTCGACGGCGTGTTCACCTGCCCGGACGGCGCGGCCGAACTCGACCGCCGGTTCCGCGAGTCGACGGCCCTCCCGGGCTGGCGGGAGACGGCCCGGGCCTGCACCCGGGAGGTGCTGGAGGGCGACCTGGCCGCCGAGCTCGCGGCCCTGGAGCGGGCCGCGGGCCCGGAACTCGCCCCGGCGGTGCGGGAACTGCTGGTCGCCTACCCGGTCTACCGGCCCTACCCGGGCGACGGGCGGCTCGATCCGCGGGCCGCGGCGGAGGCGGCCCGCCAGGCCGGCGCCGCGGCCGTGGACGGCGTACGGGAGCTGATGCGGGCGAACGCGGCCTTCGCCGCGCGGTTCTCCCAGACGTCGGCGGCGCTGCGCGCCAAGTCACTGGAGGACCGGGCCTTCTACCGGTACGCGCCGCTGCTGTCGGCGGCCGAGGTCGGGGCGGATCCGGGGCGGCCGGCGGTGTCCCCGGGCGAGTTCCACGCGTACTGCGCCGCCCTGGAGCGCGACTGGCCGCGTACCGGGACGGTGCTGTCCACGCACGACACGAAACGGAGCGCGGACGTACGGGCCCGGATCTCCGCCCTGTCGCAGGACCCCGGCCTGATGGGCCGGCCGGGCGGCGCGGACCCGCAGCTGGCGTGGGTGGCGCGGCAGACCGCCCTGGGGCTGGGCGAGGTGCCGGAGCGGGAGGAGCGGCTGTCCGGGGCGCTGCTGAAGGCCGTCCGGGAGGCGGCGCTGCGGACCGGCTGGACCGAGCCGGACGAGGCGTACGAGGAGACGGTCGCGGCCTGCGTGCCGGAGGCGGAGGAGCTGCCGAAGGAGGCCGCGGAGGCGGCCCGGGCGAACCTGCTGGGGATGGCGCTGCTGCACCTGGCGATGCCGGGCGTCCCGGAGGTCTACCAGGGCTCGGAGTCAGAGTACCGGGCGCTGGTGGACCCGGACAACCGCCGGCCGGCGGTCTTCCCGCGGGAGGCGCTGGCCCGGCTGGACGCGGGGGCGGCCCCGCGGGGCCAGGCGGAGGAGAAGCTGGCCCTGACGGCGGCCCTGCTGCGGCTGCGGCGGGACCGGCCGGCGCTGTTCACGGGGTACGCACCGCTGGCCGCCCGGGGCCCGGCGGCGGCGCACTGCCTGGCGTTCACCCGTACGGGCGGTCTCGTGGCGGTGGCGACCCGGCTCTCGCTCCGGCTGGCCCGCGCGGGCGGCTGGCGGGACACGGTCCTGCCGTTGCCGCCGGGGAGGTGGGTCCCGCTGCTGCCGCCGACGGGGGCGGAGGCGTACGGGGCGCAGGCGTACGAGGACGAGGCCCGCCTGGCGGACCTGCTGACGGCCCACCCGGTGGCGGCCCTGGTCCGCGCGGAGGGGACGGGGTGACGGTCGGAGGCCGCACGGCAGCGGCGGCCAGGGCGGCAGCGACAAAGGCGCAGCAGCGGCCGGGGCGGGAGCGGCAACGGCAGCGGCGCGGCAGCGGCGCGGCAGCGGCAGCGACTGCTGCTGCTGGACCCACTGCGGCAGCCGGGGCGTCGGCCGCTCGCCCCGCCGGGGAAGCTTTGGCCAAGGGCGGGGCGTTGGCCAGGGCGTTCCGTGAAGTGCGGGCCCCGAGGAGCAGTAGCGGGCGCGCGCGGCGGGCATTGCATGGGGGTGACCCACCACCAGGACATGCGCTACCCCACACCGCGCGAACTCGCGCAGGCCGCCCGCGCGCTGGCGGACGAACACCCCCGCCGGGCCCGGCTGCGCCGGGTCGGCTCCTCCCGGGCCGGGGAGCCGCTGTGGCTGCTCTCCGTCCGCCCCGGCGGCCCCGGCACCGCCCCGGACGGCGGCGAGGTGCTCGTCGTCGCCGGAGCCCACGCCAACGAGCCCGTCGGCGGCGCCACCGCCCTCGCCCTGGCCCGGCACCTGGCCGCCGGCAACCCGGCTCCCGGAAGCGGACCGCGGGCCGGCGGCGGCTGGCACTTCCTGCTGTGCGCGGACCCGGACGGCGCCACCCTGCACCGCACCCCGCAGCCGCAATCGCTGCTCGACTACCACCGCAGCTTCTACCGCCCGCCGGGCCCGGAACAGCCCGAGTGGGCGCCGTCCCTGCTGCCCCCGGACCGGCTCCCGCCGGAGACCCGGATCCTGACCGGCCTCATCGACGAGCTCCGGCCGGTGCTCCAGATCTCCCTGCACGCCACCGACCTCGGCGGTTCCTGGGTGCAGCTCACCCGCGACATACCGGGCCTGGCCGAGCCGTTCGCCAAGTCCGCGGCGGAGCTGCGGATCCCGGTCGAGACGGGCGCCTCGGACGCCGCCGGCTGGCCCTCGCCCGGCCCCGGCGTCTTCGTCCTGCCGCCGGCCGGGCCGGACGCCCCGCGCTCCTTCCACCCCGAGGACACCCGGCTCAGCACCTGGTACCGGGCCCACCGGCACGCCGGGACCACCGCCGTCGTCGAGGTCCCCATGTGGGCCTCCGACCTCGTCGACGATCCGGCCCCGCACCCCGACCCGCGCGGCGCCCTGCGCACGCTCGCCGACCGCCTGGCGCGGGACGCCGCCCTGGTCGCCGCGATCCGCGACCGCGACCGCCGCGACGGCCCGCCCGCGGAGGACGGCGACCCGGGCGCCGCGGCACTGCTGCGCGCCGTCGACTGGACGCTCGGCCTGATTCCCGGCATCACGGCCGAGTGGACGGGCCCCGCGGCACCGGCCGACGCCACGGCGGCCCGCATCCACAGCATCGACGCCTTCGGCCGCCGCCTCTCCCTGCGCGCCGCCGCGATGCTCCTGCGCGTCCTGCGCGGCCGCGGCCACCCCGCCGCCGTGGAACTGGACCGCCTCGTGACGGGCTGGTGCACGGACTTCGCGGCCCGCTTCCAGGCCCGCCCGGTCCCGATCCCCACCCAGGTGGAACACCAGGCGCGGACCTCCCTCGCCGTCTACGCCCGCCTGCTGGAAACCGGCCCGCGCGGCGGCGGGTGACCGGCTCCGCCGAGGCGGGCGGCAGGCACTCCGGCGGGCCGGGCGGCAGCCCGTCCGGGCTGCGGGTGGGGGCGCGGTGCGCGGCTTTGCCGTTGCGCGGCACCGCCGGCGTCCGAGGCCGCGCCCCGGTACGCGTCCTAGCGGCCGTGGGGGCCTTCCGGCCGGTCCGGTGCCGGAGTCTCCGCAACCGGCAGGGTGTAGCGCTGCTTCGGGGTGCCGTGGGCGCCCCGGCGCTCGTAGAAGCGGCGGGCGCCTTCGTTCCAGTCCGGGGTCTGCCATTGGACCTCGGGGAGGTCCAGGTCGCGGGCCAGGGCGGCCACCGCGTCCAGCAGGGCCGCACCCAGGCCGTGCCCGCGGGACTCCTCCGCGAGGTAGAGGCAGTCCATGTGGAGGTGGTGCCGGGCGTCCCAGAAGGAGAACTCGGCGGTGCACGCGGCGTATCCGGCGACGCGGCCGGACGGGTCCTCGGCGAGCAGGACCCAGGCCCGCGGCTCCGGGCCGAACAGGTGCGGGGCGAGGCGGTCGGCCAGGTCCGGCGGGCGGGGCGCGGACTTCTCGTACGCGATGTGTTCGTGCACCAGTTCGGCGAGGCGGGTGAGGTCCTCCGGTCTGGCCGGGCGGATCGCGGGGGCGGATTCGGGGTTCATGGAGCCATCCTGCGTCCTCCGCCCCGGCCGCGCCGCATGCGTCCCCGCCCGCTCCGTCAGGTGGACGAGAGGCGGAAGGACATGCGGCCGAAGCCGATCTGGTCGCCGTCGCGGACGGCGATCGAGCCCGTCACCCGGCGGCCGTTGACGGTGGTGCCGTTCGAGGAGCCGAGGTCGGTGAGGATCCACATGCCGTCGCGCATGCCGAGTTCGGCGTGGACGCGGGAGACCGTCTCGTCGGTGAGGCGCAGGCCGTTGCCCGGGTCGCGGCCGATGCGCAGCGGCTGGGCGCCCGGGTGGGGCAGCAGCAGCTTGGGGAGCCGTTCGACGGTCCAGGCGCGCCGGACCCCCGCGGACACGGCGGAGAGGCGGCCCACCCAGCCGAACAGGCGGCGCGCCCAGACGGTTTCGCCCTCGCGGCCGTCGAGGTCGGCGACGAGGACGGCGAGTTCCTCGGGGCGTCGGGCGACGAGGGCGAGCTCCATGCGGCGCAGGAAGGTGTCGTGGGACAGCTTGCCCGCGGCCGCGCCTTCGCGGAGCTTGCCCAGGGCCCGGTCGCGCTCCGCGTCGGACAGGCGCGGAGCGGGGTAGGCGGGGAACTCGAAACTCGACGTCACGGGGTGATTGTCGGCCCGTCGGGGCCGGAGTGTCCAGAACGGGGCCGGCCACCCGGCGATGATGGGTGCGGCACATGGCACAGCACACGTTCCGGTACGCCGAAGACGAGGGGACCGCCCGTGCAGTTCGAGGTGTGGGCACCGCTGACGGACCGGGTCGCGCTGCGGCTCGGGCAGGCCGAGCACGGCATGGAGCGCGACCCGGACCGGCCGGGGTGGTGGGTGGTGCGGGCTCCGGCCGCGGACGGCGACCGGTACGGGTTCCGGTTGGGCGACGGCCCGCAGGTGCGGCCCGACCCGCGCGGCCGGCGCCTGCCGGACGGCCCGGACGGCCTGTCCGCGGTGGTCGGCACCGCCGCCCTGGCACCGCAGGCGCCGCCGCCCGGCACCCGCCTGCAGGACGCGGTCCTGTACGAGCTGCACGTCGGCACGTTCACCCCCGAGGGCACCTTCGACGCGGCGGCCGCCCGGCTGCCGCACCTGGTCCGGCTCGGCGTCACGCACGTCGAGCTGATGCCCGTCTGCCCGTTCCCCGGCCGGCACGGGTGGGGGTACGACGGGGTGGCGCCGTGGGCGGTGCACGAGCCGTACGGGGGCCCGGCCGGGCTGGCCCGGTTCGTGGACGCCGCCCACCGGGCCGGGCTGGGGGTGGTGCTGGACGTCGTCCACAACCACCTGGGGCCCTCCGGGAACCACCTGCCCGCCTTCGGGCCGTACTTCACGGAGGCGCACCACACCCCGTGGGGGGCGGCCGTGAACCTGGACGGCCCCGGCTCCGACGAGGTCCGCGCCTACTTCCTCGGCAGTGCGCTGGCCTGGCTGCGGGACTACGGGATCGACGGGCTGCGCCTGGACGCCGTGCACGCGCTGGCCGACGGGCGGGCGCTGACGTTCCTGGAGGAGCTGTCCGCGGCGGTGGACGCGCTCGCCGCCGAGACGGGGCGGCCGCTGTTCCTGATCGCCGAGTCGGACGCCTGCGATCCGCGGACGACGGCGCCCCGCGCGGCCGGCGGGCTCGGCCTGCACGCCCAGTGGAACGACGACTTCCACCATGCGCTGCACTGTGTGCTGACCGGCGAATCGCAGGGGTACTACGCCGATTTCGCGCGGGCGCCGCTCGCCGCGCTGGCGAAGACGATGACGCGGGCGTTCTTCCACGACGGGACGTGGTCCTCCTTCCGGGAGCGCACCCACGGCCGGCCCGTCGACCGCCGCCGGACGCCCGCGCACCGGTTCCTCGGGTACGCGCAGACGCACGACCAGGTCGGCAACCGGGCGCAGGGCGACCGGCTCGCCGCGTCCGTGTCGCCGGGGCTCCGGGCGTGCGCGGCGGCGCTGGTGCTGGCGGGGCCGTTCGTGCCGATGCTGTTCATGGGCGAGGAGTGGGGTGCGGGCACGCCGTGGCAGTACTTCACCGACCATCCCGACCCGGAGCTGGCCCGGGCCGTACGGGAGGGCAGGCGGCGGGAGTTCGCCGCGCACGGGTGGCGCCCGGAGGAGGTGCCGGACCCGCAGGACCCGGCCACCCGGGAGCGGTCCTGCCTGGACTGGGCGGAGCCGGGGCGGGAGCCGCACGCGCGGCTGCTGGCCTGGTACCGGACGCTGGTGGCGCTGCGCCGCCGTCATCCGGACCTGAGGGATCCGGATCTGGCGGCGGTGCGGGTGGCGTACGACGAGGAGCGGCGCTGGCTGACGTTCCGCCGGGGCGACATCCGGGTCGTGGTGAACGCGGCCCCGGAGCCGGCGACGGTCGCGCTGGGCCGGAACGGGGTGCGGGTGCTGGCCGCGTGGGAGGAGGTTCCGCATCCGGACGCGGACGGGCGCGTCCGCGTCCCGGCGGAGTCGGTGGTCGTCCTCGGGCCGTGACGCCGGGGGCCGGCCCGGTTCAGGCGGGCGCGGTGAGGCGCGCGGCCAGGGCGGCCGCGGCGGGGGCCGGTGTTCGGGGGGTGACCAGCTCGGTGCGGTGCACCAGCCGGGTGCCGGCCAGCGGTACGGCGGCCCCGGCCGCGCGCGCCGCGGCGGCTTCGGCGACGCGGCGGGGCAGCAGGGCCAGTCCGTGTCCGGCGGCGGCCAGGGAGCACAGGGCGTGCAGGTCGGTGCCGTCGTACCGCAGGGCGGGAGCGGTGCGGGCGGCGGTGGGCGGGGCGAGTCCGACGTGCGGGGCGTCGAGCCAGCGGGCGTCGGCGAGGTCGTCCAGCCGCAGTGCGGCCCGCCCGGCGAAGGGGTGCCCGGCCGGGAGCAGGACGGCGAGGGGTTCCTCGGCGACGCCGGTGACGGCGAGGGGCGCCACGTCGGGCAGGCGCAGCGGGTCGCTGGGGGCGGCGGTGCCGTCGGTGAGGCCGAGGTCGCAGCCGCCGGTGGCGACGGCGGCGGGCACCGCGGCCGGCGGGACGACCCGCAGTTCGACGCCGGTGGCGGGCAGTGCGGCGAGCAGCGCCGGGCCGACGGCGAGCGGGGACGCGGCGAGGGTCAGGCGGCCGGGCGGGGCCGCCGCCACGCGGCGGACGTCGGCGCGGGCGGCGTCGATCCGGAGCAGCAGCGGGGCGGCGTGTTCGAGGAGGCGGTGCCCCGCGGGGGTGGGTGCGACGGGCCGGCGGGTCAGCAGGTCGGTGCCCAGGTCGGCCTCCAGGGCGGCGATGTGCTGGGAGACGGCCGACTGGGTGTAGCCGAGTTCGCGGGCGGCGGCGGAGAAGGACGACAGCCGGGCCACGGCGGCGAAGGTGCGGAGCAGGTGGGGGTCCATGGCCATCAGAATCACTTATCGATCATGAAGGAACAATCGTTGGCGCTGAACACGGGACCGGCCGCAGGATGATCGGCATGACCACCGCACCGGACGAACCCGCGACCGCCGCCACGCCCGCCATGTCCGCCATGCCCGCCGCGCCCGCCGCGCCGGGGACGGGCACCCCTGCCGCCCC
>NZ_RPSE01000177.1:0-11831 GCF_003949955.1 Streptomyces sp. WAC05292 | reverse complement strand
AGAACAGGAGCGACGCGACGCCTTTCCCGGCTGGCTGCACACCTACAATCACCACCGCGGACACACCGCGCTCGCAGGCAAACCACCCGCCAGCCGCGTCCCCAACCTCACAGGGCAATACACCTAGGCTGCGGGCATGGGCTTTGATCCGTGGGATGCCGCGTTCGTCGCCGACCCGTACCCGGCCTACCGGGAGTTGCGGGAGCAGGGCCGGGCCGTCTGGTGCGAGGCCACCGGGCAGTGGCTGGTGCCGCATTACGCCGACGTGAGTGCGCTGCTGCGCGACCGGCGGCTCGGGCGGACGTACCTGCACCGCTTCTCGCACGAGGAGTTCGGGCGGACGGCGCCGCCGCCGGAGCACGAGCCGTTCCACGTGCTCAACGACAACGGGCTGCTCGACCTGGAGGACCCGGCGCACGGGCGGGTGCGGCGGCTGGTGTCCAAGGCGTTCACGCCGCGGACGGTGGAGCGGCTCGCGCCGGCGGTGGAGCGGCTCGCCCGGGAGCTGGTCGGCCGGCTCCTCGCCGACGGCGGCGGCGACCTGCTGACGGTGGTCGCCGAGCCGCTGCCGGTGGCGGTGATCGCGGAGCTGCTGGGGGTGCCGGAGGAGGACCGGGGGCTGCTGCGGCCGTGGTCCGCGGACATCTGCGGGATGTTCGAGCTGCGGCCCGGCGAGGAGACGGCGCGGCGGGCCGTGCAGGCGAGCACGGAGTTCAGCGCCTACCTGCGGGAGCTGATCGCCCGGCGGCGCAGGCAGCCCGGCGAGGACCTGGTCTCCGGGCTCATCGCCGCGCACGACGAGGAGGGGCGGCTCAGCGAACAAGAGATGATCTCCACCTGCGTGCTCCTGCTGAACGCCGGACACGAGGCCACCGTGAACACGACCGTCAACGGCTGGTGGGCGCTCTTCCGCAATCCCGGACAGCTGGCCGTGCTCGACCGGGAAAAGTTGTCCACAGCTGTGGATGAACTGATGCGCTACGACACCCCGCTCCAGATGTTCGAGCGGTGGGTCCTGGACGACATCGAGATCGGCGGCACGGTCATCCCGCGCGGCGCGGAGGTCGCGCTGCTGTTCGGCTCCGCCAACCGCGACCCGGCCCGCTTCCCGGACCCGGACGCACTCGACCTCTCCCGCACCGACAACCCGCACCTCAGCTTCGGCGCGGGCATCCACTACTGCCTGGGCGCCCCGCTGGCCCGCCGCGAGCTGGCGGCCTCCTTCGGCGCGCTCCTGGCGGACGGCGTGCCCCCGCTGAAACTCGTCCGCGAACCGCAGTGGCAGCCCGGGTACGTGATCCGCGGGCTGCGGGAGCTGATCGTCGAGTTCTGAGCGGCCCGCCCCCGCGTGCTATGGTCCACCCAAGGCCTCCGGCTCTCCCTGACGGGAGCGAACGGAGGCTTTTTTCATGCCTTCTGACACCTCATCACCACGTCACACGCCCGAACCGCCCGGCGCCCGTCCCGGGTACCGGGAGCTGCTCCGGAACCGGGAGTTCGCCGGCCTCTTCGCTGGTTTCGCCCTCACCGCCGCCGCGAGCGCCCTGTCCGGGTTCGCCCTCGGCAGCCTCGTCGACCGCCAGACCGGCTCCCCCTTCCTGACGGCGGTCAGCATGTACGGGGCGACCTTCGCGACCGTGCTGGGGGCGCTGACCCTGATGTCCGTCGCCGACGGCAGCCGCCCCCGCCGCACGCTGCTCGCCCTCCAGGGCGCCTCCCTCGCCGGCATCGCCGCCCAGGCCGTGCCGGGTCTGCCGCTCGCCGCCCGCTTCGCCCTGCTCCTGGCCCTGGGCTTCTTCCAGTCCCTCGGCACCGGCACCCGCCTGGGCCTGCTCGCCGAGATCGTCCCCGCGGCCGCCTACGCCCCGGCCCGCTCGCTGATGAACATCACCGCCGGCGCCGTCTCCGTCCTCGGCTACGCCTCCGGCGCGGTGCTGGTGCGCGCGATCGGCCCGCACGGGCTGTTCGCGGCCGCCGCCGCGCTCACCGCGCTCTCCCTCGCAGCCGTCGCGGCGACGCTGCGCGAGCGCTCCATCCGGCTCGCCCGCCGCCCCGGCCTGCGCAGCACCCGGGCCGCCAACGCCGAACTGCTGGGCCGTCCCGGCCGGCGGGCCCTGCTGCTGAACCTGTGGGTGCCGAACGGCCTGGTCGTCGGCTGCGAGGCGCTGTTCATCCCGTACGCCGCGCAGTACGCCGGCCACCTCCTGGCCGCCGCGTCCGCGGGCCTGCTCCTCGGCGACCTCGCCGTCGGGCGGCTCCTCACCGCCCGGGGCAGGCGCCGCGCCGCCTTCCCGCTGCGGCTGCTGATGGCCGCGCCCTTCCTGGTGTTCGCCTTTCATCCGCCGCTGCCGGTCGCCGCCGTCGCCGTGTTTCTCGCCGGCACCGGCTTCGCGGCCACCCTGCCGATGCAGGAGCAGCTCCTCGCGCTGACCCCGGCATCGGTCCGCGGCCAGGTCCAGGGCGCCGAGTCCGCGGGCCGGATGACCTGGCAGGGCATCGGCGCCGCCCTCGCCGGCGCCGCCGCGCAGGCCGTCGGGCCTGCCGCGGCGATCACGGCGCTCGCGTCCGCCTCCCTCGCCGTCACCGTCCTCTCCCGCCGCCGCGTGCTCCGCGAGACGGCCCGTACGCCGGTCAGCGCGGCAGGATGAGCCCCCACGCCGCCGGCCGCAGGGTCCACGTCCGCCGCCGGACCGGCCCGGTCACCGCCGCGTCGGCCCGGTAGCGGAAGTCGGCGCCCGCCACCGTGACCGCCGCGGCGCGGGCCCGGACCACGGCGCCCCCCGCCCGGACGACGACCTCCGCCAGGCCGCCCCCGCCGGGCACGACCGCGATGTCGTCGACGGGGCGGTCCACATCGGCCAGCACCACCCCGTCGGCCTCCACCCGCAGCCGGTGCCCCCCGGCCGGCGCCGCGGGCGGCCCGGCGAGCGTCCGCACCAGCGACCGGTAGGCGCTGCGCACCGTCGCCCCGCCCGCCCGGGGCGCGGGCGGGGCGACGGGCGGGATGCGCAGGCCGCCGAGGACGACGCCGTCGCTGTCGTCGACGAGCAGGTCGCGGACGCCGACGACCCCGTCCAGGGCCGCCCGCGCCGCGGACACCGCGGACATCGGAACCCCCAGCAGCCGAGCCAGCCCCAGCGAGCCCGCCTGCCCCACGGGGACCACCGAGAGGGCCTCCCCGCCGAGCTCCCGCTCCCGGTGCAGCAGCCCGACCGCCCGCACGAGGGCCCGGTCGTCGCCGACGATCACCGGCCGCCGGTGGCCGCGGCGCGCGAGCGCCCGCGCGAACTCCTCCGGCGACTGGGGGAGGCAGATCTTCGCCGCCGCCCCGGCCGACAGCACGTCCCTCGCGATGCGCACGGACTCTCCGTCGAGACGGCGCGCGACCGGGTCGACGAGCACCAGCAGGCCGCCGACCGGCGCGCCCGCAGGGCTCATGGTGGGCTCCGGAGCCGACACCTCGGTCCTTCCTCGGGTAGCATCTTTGTGCAAGAGGCCCTTGCGCTATTGCGCCAGGGCCTTCGTCTATTCCGGGGTACCGGTCCGACGGCCCAGCCTGCGGTGTACATCGTCGTACGCCCCCTGGCCTTGGACATGCCCCATCCGGAAGAGGTGTACGCCTGTGCCCGCTCTTGTGCTGCTCGGAGCTCAGTGGGGTGACGAGGGCAAGGGGAAGGCCACCGACCTGCTCGGTGGATCCGTTGACTACGTGGTGCGCTACCAGGGCGGCAACAACGCCGGCCACACGGTCGTCGTAGGCGACCAGAAGTACGCGCTGCACCTTCTCCCGTCCGGCATCCTGTCCCCCGGATGCACCCCGGTCATCGGCAACGGCGTCGTCGTCGACCCGTCCGTGCTCCTGTCCGAGCTGCGCGGGCTGAACGAGCGCGGCATCGACACCTCGAAGCTGCTGATCAGCGGCAACGCCCACCTGATCACGCCGTACAACGTCACCCTCGACAAGGTCGGCGAGCGCTTCCTCGGCAAGCGCAAGATCGGCACGACCGGCCGCGGCATCGGCCCGACGTACGCCGACAAGATCAACCGCGTCGGCATCCGCGTCCAGGACCTCTACGACGAGTCGATCCTCGTCCAGAAGGTCGAGGCGGCGCTGGAGAACAAGAACCAGCTGCTCGCCAAGCTGTACAACCGCCGCGCGATCGAGGCCGCCGCGATCGTGGAGGAGATGCTCCAGTACGCGGACCAGATCAAGCCGTACGTCGCCGACACCACCCTGATCCTCAACAACGCGCTGGACGAGGACAAGGTCGTGCTGTTCGAGGGCGGCCAGGGCACCCTCCTCGACGTCGACCACGGCACGTACCCGTTCGTGACCTCCTCGAACCCGACCGCGGGCGGCGCCTGCACCGGCACGGGCGTCGGCCCGACCCGGATCAGCCGCGTCATCGGCATCCTGAAGGCCTACACGACCCGCGTCGGCGCCGGCCCGTTCCCGACCGAGCTGTTCGACCAGGACGGCGAGGACCTGCGCCGCATCGGCGGCGAGCGCGGCGTGACCACGGGCCGCGACCGCCGCTGCGGCTGGTTCGACGCCCCGATCGCCCGCTACGCCACCCGCGTGAACGGCCTGACGGACTTCTTCCTGACCAAGCTCGACGTGCTGACCGGCTGGGAGCAGATCCCGGTGTGCGTCGCGTACGAGATCGACGGCAAGCGCGTCGAGGAGCTGCCCTACTCGCAGACGGACTTCCACCACGCGAAGCCGATCTACGAGAACCTGCCGGGCTGGTCCGAGGACATCACCAAGGCCAAGACCTTCTCCGACCTGCCGAAGAACGCGCAGGCGTACGTGAAGGCCCTGGAGGAGATGTCGGGCGCCCCGATCTCCGCGATCGGCGTCGGCCCCGGCCGCACCGAGACGATCCAGATCAACTCGTTCCTCTAGGCCTCGGGACGGGACGCCCCGGCGCCCGGCCGTCCGCAAGGGGGCGGTGCACCGCACGGTGCACCGCCCCCTTCGCGTTCCGCTCAGTCCGTCTCGTAGATGCCGAGGCAGTCGACGACCACGTCGACCGGCTGCCAGCCCTGGTTCCAGAAGTCGATGACGGCGCCCGTCCCGGCGGGGGTCTGGACGAGGTTGGGCACGGTCATCCCCGCGCCCCAGTTGAGGGACGAGGAGACGGGCCGCTCCGGCTTCGTCGCGATGCCCTTCTGGTAGTCCGTCCACGTGTTCGGGTCCGGGGCGACCGACAGGTGGCCGGGCTCGGACGTGTTGGTGACCGTGGTGTTCAGCACCCATCCCGCCGGCGGCGTCGGGGAGTCGCTGGTGAACGGCAGCGGGAAGTAGTCGCGGGCCGGGACCGGGCCGCGGGGGCGGTGCCAGCTGCCCTCGCGGGTGTCCGCGAGCCGGAACGGGTGGAACGGCCGGTAGGCGGCCCTGCTGTCGGGGCTGTAGTAGCCGACGACGTCGACCACGACGTCGGCGCCCTTCCAGCTGCCGTTGCGGACGCTGATCCTCCCGTCCGCGCCCACCGGCACGACCACCGCGTTGGCGACGGTCTGCCCCGCCGTGAAGTTGACGCTGGACGTGCTCGGTGCCGACTGGCCGCTCGGGAACACGGTCAGGTGCCCGGCCTCCGCCGGGTTGGTCGCGGTCACGTTCAGGGCGACCGCGGTGGCGCCCTTCGGGACCTTCCCCGCCCCGGCGGCCTCCACCGCGAAGGACCCCTGGCCGGGTACCTGCCCCTTGGCGGTGCCGAGCCCCTCGCGGGTGTCGACGAGGCGCGCCGGCGCCAGCGGGGTGTAGCCGGCGGCGGCGGACCGGGTGAAGTAGCCGGTCACGTCCGCGATGAGGTCCACCGGGGCCCAGCCGCCGTTGAAAAGCTCGACGTGGCCGTCGTCGCCCACGGGGACGATCACCAGGTTGGGGACGGTCTGCCCGGGCGCGTAGTTGAGGTTCGAGGTGTCGGGCCGCCGGGCGCCCTTGCCGGCGAACGCGGTGACGTGCCCGGCCTCGACGGTGTTGGTCACCGTCACGTTCAGCGCGACGGCCGTGGCTCCGGCCGGGATCCGCGCGTTGCCGGCGACCTTCACGCGGGCGCTGCCGCGCCCGGCGATCTTGGCCTTCGCGGAGCCCGTCCCGTCCCGGGTGTCGAGGAGGCGGGTGGGCGCGTGCGCGGTGAACTCGGCGCCCGCCGTGGTGACGATGACCTTGTTGACGGCCCGCACGTTGTGGGCTGCGTCGGTCACCGTGTACGTCACGGTGTAGGTGCCGACCTCGGCGTACGAGTGCGCGTGGTCCAGCCGCTTGATGTCGGCGGCCTCGGTGATCTGTGCGGTGTCCTTCGCGCCGTCGCCCCACTCGACGGTGACGGACGACGGGCCGCGGACGTCGAGGGCCGAGGCCTCCAGCCGGATGCCGTGCGCGGTGAACATCCCCGCGTGCAGGTCGATCTGGAGGCCGTCGTTTCCGATCGGGCCGTCGCCCAGCGGGGTGCGCACGGTCCAGTAGGGCGGGGCGGTGTACGACTGCGGGTCGGAGGCCCCCGTCACGGCGGTCGGAGCCGCCGGGGCCGCGTGGGCCGCTCCCGGCGCCAGTACGGCGGCTGCCGCCACGAGGGCAGCCGGAAAAACGAGTCGGTGGCTGAGCACCGTTCCCCCCTGAGGTCTGTTTCCCGAACCCGCGATCGGATCCGGACACTCAGGCTATCGATCAAGCCGTGCGTGATCACGGCGGGCGGGCCCCGGAGGGGCCGGGTCCTTCACCCCCGGCCCGCTCCCAGCAGGGCGTCGATGCCCGCCTTGATCCGGTCGGCCGACACCTCCCGCTCCGCCGTCAGGTGCTCGAACAGACTCGGTACGAAGGGGGCGAGCAGCAGGTGGGCCAGGACCGGCGCGTCCGCTTCCGGGCGGGCCTGCCGGAGCAGCAGGGACACGTGCGTGTGCATGGTGAGGTAGGCGCCGCTGCCGTACCGGGCCCCCGGGGACGCGGCCTCGGCGGCGCCCATCACGGCCCGGCAGGCGGAGAGCCGCTCGGCCAGCGTGTGCAGGAACGCGCGCAGCCGCTCCTCCGGGGGCGCCCCGGGCCCCAGGGGCGGCGGGCCGCCGAGGAACGCCTCCTGGAAGCGCTTCTCGTCCTCGTCGAGCAGGGCGAGCAGCAGGCCGCTGACGTCGCCGAAGCGGCGGTACACGGTGCCGACGCCCATGCCGGCGGCGTGCGCGACGGCGTTCATCGTGACCGCCTCCGGCCCCTCTTCGGCGACCAGCCGCGCGGCAGCGTCCAGGATCCTGCGCCGGTTGCGGGCGGCGTCCGCCCGCTCCGGCGGGGCCTGGCCCGTGACGGGAAGCTCGGTGCGGCTCATACGGGCAGGCTACCGGATCCGCTTGCCAAACGGATTTCTATCCGCTTGACTCTGACCAGCGAAAGCGGATAGCGATCCGCTTCCTCCTGAGGGGAGTCACCATGGGCGCAAAGGTCGCCGTCGTCTACTACTCGTCCACCGGGAACGTCCACGCCCTCGCGCAGGCCGTCGCCGAAGGCGCCGAGAAGGCCGGCGCCGAAGTGCGCCTGCGCCGCGTGCCCGAACTCGCCCCCGACGCCGCCATCGACGCCAACCCCGCGTGGCGCGAGCACGTCGAGGCCGCCAAGGACATCGAGACCGCCACCCTGGACGACCTCACCTGGGCCAACGCCTACGCGATCGGCTCCCCCACCCGCTACGGCAACATCGCCGGCCAGCTGAAGCAGTTCCTCGACACCACCGGCGGCCTCTGGCAGCAGGGCGCCCTGGCCGACAAGCCGGCGACCGGCTTCACCAGCGCGCACAACGCCCACGGCGGCAACGAGTCCACGCTGCTCGCGCTGTACAACACCTTCCACCACTGGGGCTCCGTCATCGTCGCCCCCGGCTTCACCGACCCGGCCGTCTTCGCCGCCGGCGGAAACCCCTACGGCTCCTCGCACCCCGGCGGCAGCGGCCCCGTCAGCGAGGAGGCCCTCGCCGCGGCCCGCCACCAGGGCGCGCGGCTGGCCCGCTTCGCCGCCCGCCTCGCCGCGACGGCCTGACGGCGCCGGACCCGGCGCGGCGCGGCCCGGCGGCCGCGCCCTACCAGGCCAGCTGCGAGATCTCCTCGGCGACGACCGCGCAGGCGTCCGCGCCCGGGTCGATCAGCGGGAAGTGCCCGATCCCGTCCAGCAGGGTCAGCCCCACCGTCTCGCCGGCCCGGGCTGCCGCCTCCACGTACGACTCGGCGACCGCCGCCGGCACCACGATGTCCTCCCGGCCGTGCACCACGGTGGTGGCGATCCCCGTCGGCAGCAGCGCCGCCGGGTCCGCGTACGGCGACCGCTCCGCCAGGTGCGCCCCGCCGCCCAGCAGCTGCTCGGCCGCCCCGCCGCACACCCCCAGCTTGCCCGCGACCTCGAAGTCCGCGATCGGCGCCAGCGCCACCACGCCGCGCAGCGGCGGCGGTTCGGGCAGCCGCCAGGCGGCAGGGGCGCCGGCGGGCAGCACGTGCCGGGCGGCCGCCCACAGCGCCAGGTGCCCGCCCGCGGAGTGCCCGGTGACGACCGTGCGCCGCAGGTCCGCCTGCGGCAGCGCTGCAGCGGCCAGCCCCGGCAGGGCGTCCATCGCCGCGGCGACGTCGTCGAAGGTGTCCGGCCAGCGCCCCGCGACCGGGCCGTCCGCACCCTGGTGCGGCAGCGGACTCCCGCGCCGGTACTCCACGTTGGCCACGGCGAAACCCCGCCGCGCCAGGAAGTCCGCCAGCGGGGTCACGTGCGCGCGGTCGTACGGGGCGCGCCAGGCCCCGCCGTGCAGCAGCACCACCAGCGGCGCGGAGGCGGCGGAGCCGTCCCCCGCCCGCGGGGCGTAGAAGTCCACGACGTGGTCCGGGTGTTCCCCGTACGCGGCGGTCGCGTCCGGCGCGACCGGCGGGTGGGCGAAGGCCGAGGCGGCCTCGGCGGCGTCCCGTTCGACTGCGGGATCCGACATCGGCTCCACCTCTCGTAACGCGTGGGACTGGTGTTCCGGTGTTCCGGCAGAGCGGGACCGTATCAGGCCGGAACAGGCCTGTCCCGGGGAGGCGGTTTCCCGTCACGGGCCCCGGCACGGGAGCGGGCGGGGACGGGCGGGACCGCGCCCCGCCCGCCCCGTGCCGAGACGTTTCGCCCCGGGATCACCCGAAAACGTGACCCAGCGTCCGGGCCGCGCGCTCCGCGTCGGCGAAGCCGACGTACAGCGGGGTGAAGCCGAACCGCAGCACGTCCGGGGCGCGGAAGTCCCCGATCACGCCGCGCGCGATCAGCTCGTCCATCACCGCGCGGGCGTTCTCCGTGCGCAGCGAGACCTGGCTGCCGCGCTCGGCGTGCGGCGCCGGAGTCACCGGCTCGACCCGGCCCTGCGGCACGTACGCGGCGACGCACTCCAGGAAGAAGTCGGTCAGCGCGAGGGACTTCGCGCGCACCGCCTCCACCTCCACCCCGTCCCAGGCGTCGAGCGCCGCCTCCAGGGCGAGCATCGACAGGATGTCCGGCGTGCCGACCCGGCCCCGGACGGCGCCCGCGGCGGGCGCGTACTCCGGGGTCATCGCGAACGGGTCCGCGTGCCCGTTCCAGCCGGGCAGCGGCGAGTCGAAGCCCTCCTGGTGGCGTTCGGCGACGTACAGGTACGCGGGCGAACCGGGGCCGCCGTTGAGGTACTTGTACGTGCAGCCGACCGCGAGGTCCACGCCGTGGGCGTCGAGCCCGACGGGCAGCGCGCCCGCCGAATGGCACAGGTCCCACACCGCCAGCGCGCCCGCGGCGTGCGCGGCGCGCGTCAGGCCGGGCAGGTCGTGGAGCCGCCCGCTGCGGTAGTCGACGTGGTTGAGCAGCACGGCGGCCGTGCGCTCCCCCATCGCCTCGGCGGCCCGCGAGGGGTCCACCGGGACGGCGGTCAGGCCGGTCATCCGGGCCGCCGAGCCGGCGATGTAGCCGTCGGTCGGGAAGGTGGAGGCGTCCACGAGCAGCTCGGTGCGGCCCGGCCCGGCGAGCCGGGCGGCTCCGACCAGCGCCTTGAACAGGTTGACGCTGGTGGAGTCGCCCACGACGACCTGCCCGGGCGCGGCGCCGACCAGCGGGGCGATCCGGTCGCCGATCCGCTCCGGCGCCGTCCACCACGTGCCGCTGCTCCAGGACCGGATCAGCTCCGTCCCCCACTCGCGGGAAACGACCTCCGCGACGCGCTCAGGCACGCCCGCGGGGAGCGCGCCGAGCGAGTTGCCGTCCAGGTAGACGACGCCGTCCGGGAGGGTGAAGCGCTTGCGCAGGCCGGCGAGCGGGTCGGCGGCGTCGAGTCCGGCGGCGCGCTCGGCGAGCTCCGCCGCGCGGCGGGTCGTCGTCTCAGACATGGCTGCGCGCCGTCCACAGCTCGGGGAAGACGTTCTTCGACGCGCGCTTCTCCAGCCAGCTGACGCCGGCCGAGCCGCCCGTGCCCGTCTTCGCGCCCATCGCGCGCCGCGTGGCGACGAGGTGGTCGTTGCGCCAGCGCCACACCAGCTCGGCGACGTCGGTGAGGGCCTCGCCGAGGCGGTGCAGGTCGGGGTGGGCGTCGGGGTCCTCGTACAGGGCGGTCCACACGGCCTCGACCTCGGGCGAGGCCTCGTAGCGCCGCGACAGGTCGCGGTCGAGGACGGACCGCGGGACGGGCAGGCCGCGGCGGGCCAGCAGCCGCAGCACCTCGTCGTACAGGCTCGGCTCGTGCAGCGCCTTCTCCAGCTCCGCGTGGACGCGCGGCGCGCCGCGGTGCGGGACGAGCATGGACGCCGACTTCTCACCGAGGAGGAACTCCATCCGGCGGTACATCGCGGACTGGAAGCCCGAGCCCTCGCCGAGGGCGCCGCGGTAGGAGTTGAACTGGGCCGGGGTGAGCTGGGCGAGCGGGCGCCAGGAGGCGTTGAGGGCCTCCAGCTCGCGGAGTGATCGTTTCAGCGCGTCCATCGCGACGGGGACGCGGTCCTCCCGCAGGGCCTTCGCGGCCGTCTCCCACTCGTGGACGATGACCGTGAACCACAGCTCCATGACCTGGGTGGTGACCAGGAAGACCATCTCGCCCGGGTCGTCCGAGCGGGGGTGCTGGAGGTGGGTGAGGACGTCCGCCTGGACGTAGTCCTCGTACGGGGTCGTGCCCGCGAAGTCGAGGTTCGGGGTGTCCGAACCGGCTCCGGAGGCATCAAGGGTGTTCGACATCGCTGTCTCCTCGACACGTGCTTCCGGGTAGCGGTCCGCTCCTTCCGAAAGGGTGTGTGGAGCCCCGGTCCCCTGCCCGCATCATAAAACCGCTCCCCCGGGGTGCTCCAATGGTGCGTGACGGTCGTCACACGGACTTTTCACGCACCGCCGGGTCCCGCGGGCGCCGCGCCGGGCGCCCGCGGCGGCCCGGTCAGGCGCCCAGGACGTCCGCCGCCGTCTCCGAGGAGTCGCGCAGGAAGGTCGTGCAGCGCTCGTACTCGTCCTTCTCGCCGATGGCCCCGGCCGCGCGGGCGAGGGCGTGCAGGGCGCGCAGGAAGCCGCGGTTCGGCTCGTGCTCCCACGGCACCGGGCCGTGGCCCTTCCAGCCGGCGCGGCGCAGCGCGTCGAGCCCGCGGTGGTAGCCGGTGCGCGCGTACGCGTACGCCTCGACGCTGCGGCCGGCGGCGAACGCCTCGTCGGACAGGACCGCCCAGGCGAGCGAGGACGTCGGATGCGCGGCGGCCACCTCGACGGCGGGCGTGCCCGCGGCGATGGCCTCGCGGCCCGGCTCGTCGGGGAGGTGGGTGGGGGCGGGGCCCCCGAGCAGGTTCTGGTGAATGGACATGCCCCAAGTCTGGGGCATCCGCGCCCCGTACGGCGG
>NZ_RPSE01000176.1:0-11868 GCF_003949955.1 Streptomyces sp. WAC05292 | reverse complement strand
GGCGGGGCTGTCGCTGCGGCGGTGGGTCGGCAGGGCCGGTGTGCGGTTGGAGAAGGACTGCGGCGACCCTGCGGTCACGCGGGTGCGGGAGGCCGCGGAGGCCGGTGACTGGGCGGGGGTGCGGGACGGGCTCGCCGCGCGGCCCGACGGTGGCGACCGGGCCGGGATGCTGTGGACGCTCTCCGAGGTCGCCGGGGTGGAGGAGTGGATCCACCGGGCGATCGCGGCCGAGCCGGACTCGGCGCTGCCCCTGCTGGTCGCCGGGACGCGTTACGTCGGCTGGGGTTGGGAGGCGCGGACCGGTGCGCGGGCCACGCACGTGTCGCGGGCGCAGTTCGAGGTGTTCCACGAGCGGCTGCGCCGCGCCGAAACGTTCCTCTACGGGGCCGCCGAGCGCGAGCCCGACTGGGCCTCGCCCTGGCAGGTACTGCAGACCAGCGGCCGCGGCCTCGAAGTCGGCCCTGTCGTCGCGCAGCGGCGGTTCGAGGCGGTGGTGCGGCGCGACCCGTTCCACCTGCGGGCCCACCAGCAGCACCTGCAGCAGGTGTGCAGGAAGTGGGGCGGCTCGCACGAGGAGATGCACGCCTTCGCCCGCGAGTCGATGCTGAAGGCGCCCGAGGGCAGCATGCTCGGGCAGCTCGTCGCGATCGCGCACATCGAGCACTGGCTGGACCTCGAAGGCCAGGCGTGCGCGCAGTACATGCGGGGCTCCGGCGTCGTGGGCTCGCTGCGGGAGGCCGCCGACCGGTCCGTCCTCCACGCCGACTTCGCGGAGGGAGACGGCCGGGTGCAGGTGTGCAACTCCTTCGCCATGGCGTTCGCGCTCGCCGGGGACAGGGAGTACGCCCGCCGCTGCTTCGACGCGACCGGCGGCGCCGTCTCCGAGTTCCCCTGGTACTACGTCAACGGCGGCGACCCCGTGGCGGCCTACCGCAAGTACCGCTCCTCCGTCGGCGCCTGATCCCGGGCCGGCCCGCACTCCTCCCCGTCCTGCCGCCGCCCCGCGCGGCGCGCCGAACGAAAGATCCCGTACCGGTGTCGCACTCCGCATCCGCCCACACCTTCCAGGTCGACCTGCGCGGCCTCGTCGACCTGCTCTCCCACCACCTCTACTCCAGCCCCCGCGTCTACCTGCGGGAGCTCCTGCAGAACTCCGTGGACGCCATCACCGCCCGCCGGGCAGCCGACCCCGGCGCACCCGCCGCGATCACCGTGCGGACCGGCGGCACGCTCACCATCACCGACACCGGCATCGGCCTGACCGAGGCCGACGTGCACCGGTTCCTCGCGACCATCGGCCGCAGCTCCAAGCGGACCGCCGACGGCGGCCTGGACGGGGCCGGGCTCGCCGCCGAGCGCGGGGACTTCATCGGCCAGTTCGGCATCGGCCTGCTCGCCTGCTTCGTCGTCGCCGACGAGATCACCGTGGTCAGCCGGCACGCCGCCGACCCCGCCGCGCCCGCCGTCGAGTGGCGCGGCCACTCCGACGGCCGCTACACCATCCGCACCCTCCCGGCCGGCTCCGTGCCGGAGCCCGGCACGACCGTCCGGCTCACCCCCCGCGCCGACAACGCCGAATGGACGACCCACGCGCGGGTCGTCGAGCTGGCCCGCCACTACGGGAGCCTGCTGCCGCACGAGGTGACCGTCGTCGACGAGGACGGCGGGCGCCTCCGCATCGACGAGGCCCCGCCGTGGCAGCGGCAGCACGGCTCGCCGCTCGCCCGCCGCGAGGCGCTGACCGCGTACTGCCGCTCCGTCTTCGACTTCACGCCCCTCGACACCATCGAGCTCGACCTGCCCGCCGCCGGCCTGCGCGGTGTCGCGTACGTGCTGCCGACCGCGCTGAGTCCGGCCCAGCGCGCCGGGCACCGCGTCCACCTCAAGGGGATGCTGCTCAGCGACCAGGCGTCCGAGCTCCTGCCCGACTGGGCGTTCTTCGTGCGCTGTGTCATCGACACGACGAGCCTGCGGCCGACGGCGTCCCGCGAGGCCCTGTACGAGGACGGCACCCTGGCCGCCGTGCGGGACGCGCTGGGCGTCCGCATCCGCGACTGGCTGACCGGCCTCGCCGCGAGCGACCCGGCGCTGCTGCACCGGTTCATCGACGTGCACCACCTCGCGGTCAAGGCGCTCGCCCGCTACGACGACGAGCTGCTGCGCATCGTCCTGCCGTGGCTGCCCTTCGAGACGACCGACGGGAACGTCACCCTGGCGGAGTTCGCGCGGACGCACCGCACCGTCCTCGTGACCCGCAGCGTCGAGGAGTTCCGCCAGGTCGCCCCGATCGCCTCCGCCGCCGGCCTCGGCGTCGTCAACGGCGGCTACACGTACGACCGCGATCTGGTGCACCGGCTGCCGGAGATCCGGCCGGGGACGGCCGTCACCGACCTGGATCCGGCGACCGTCACCGCGCACCTCGACGCCGTGGACCCGTCCGCCGAGATCCGGGCCGCCGCCTTCCTGTCCGTGGCCCGCGAGACGGTCGCCGCACACGACTGCGACGTCGTCCTGCGCGACTTCCAGCCGGTCACCGCGCCGGTGCTGCTGCTGGACAACCGCGAGGCCCGCCACGAGCGGACGCGGTCCGGGCTGGCCGCCGACAGCGACGGCCTGTGGGCCGACATCCTCGGCTCGCTGCGCAGCGAGACCCCGCGCGCGCAGCTCGTCCTCAACCACCTCAACCCGCTGGTCCGCCAAGCCGTGACGATCACCGAGCGCGGTCTCGCCGTCGCCGCGGCCGAGTCCCTGCTGGGGCAGGCGCTGCTGCTCAGCCGGCGGCCCCTGAAGGCGAACGAGAGCGCCCTGCTGAACCGGGCGTTCATCAGCCTCCTCACCCACGCCATGCACCCCGGCGGCGCACAGTCCGCGCCCGGTACCGACGAGCCCCGGAAGGAGCAGTAGATGCTGGACACCCCCGAGGCCGTGTTCGAAGCGCTGCGCGAGAACAACGAGCGCCCGTACGGCCTGCAGCGCACCGTCACCGCGGAGGAGCTGGTCGAGGCCGCCGAGCCGTTCGACAAGCCGGACATCCTGGTCACGGCTCTGATGGAGCTGATGGCGGCGTACGAGAACACCGGCGAGCACCGCAAGTCGCCGGTGGTGTTCGCGCGGCTGCTGAAGCTGTGGGAGGAGGCGCCGGGCTCGTTCAGCGAATGGGAGGCGCACCAGGTCCTGTGGCGCTTCAAGTGGGTGGCGACGTCGCTGCTCCAGGTGCCGGAGGTGCCGCTGGCGACGATCGAGGGCTGGATCGGGCGCATGCGGGAGCGGTACGAGGCGGACGGCCACGGCGTGCAGCCGGTGGCGGCGATGCGGTACCACCTCGCGGCGCACACCGGGGCGGGTACGGATGCGGCGTACGACCTGTGGGCGACCCGGCCCCGCACCCGGCTCAGCGACTGCGAGGCCTGCGAGACGCGCCACCACGCGCTGCACCGGGTCCGCGCCGGTGACGACGCGGCGGCGCTGGAGGTGTGGCGTCCGGTCCTGGAGGGCGCGTCGTCCTGCTCCGACGAACCGCAGATGAGCCAGGCGCAGGCGCTGCTGCCGCTGGTGCGGTCCGGCCGCCTGGACGAGGCGCGCTCGCACCACCTGGGCGGCTACCGGCGGGTCCGCGGCATGACGGGCATGCTGGACGAGGTCGGGCTGCACCTGGAGTTCTGCGCCCTCACCCGCAACGAGGGCCGCGGCCTGGAGATCCTCGCCGAGAACCGGCCGCTCTTCGAGGCGGTCGGCGCGCCGCTGGCCCGCCTCGGCTTCCTGACCGGCGTGCAGGTGCTCCTCGCCCGGCTCGTCTCGGACGGACACGCGGACACGCCGGTGGCCGGGCCGCCCGGGCGGAGCTGGACGGCGGGGGAACTGCTGGAGACCGTACGGGCGGAAGGGGAGTCCCTGGCCGCGGCGTTCGACGCGCGCAACGGCACGACGGGGGTCGGCGACCGGCGGCGCGCACGGCTGGCGTGCGCGCCCCTGACCGGGGAGCCGCTGCCGCTGGGGCTGCGTACGGCCGCCGCGCGTGCGGTGCCCGGCGCCGGGGGCGGCGGGAACGGCGCGTCCGGAGCTCCGGCCGCCCTCGCGATTCCCGAGGACTCCGTCGAACTGGTCCGGGAGGCGCGGCGGATGGCCGCGCAGGTGCACCCCGGTGACACGCCGCTGTGGCAGCGGATCGCCGCCGTGGCCGGCGCGGACGGGTACGTGCACGACGACCGGCTCGGCCCGGAGGGGCGCCTGCGCGCCGAGCTCGTGGAGCAGCGCGCGTACGAGCTGTTCGGGGACGACCGGGAGACCGAGGCCGTGGCCGCGATGACGGAGGCCGCCGGGCTGTTCGGCGCGGCCGGCCGGCCGTGGGACGCGCTCGTGTGCCGTGCGCGGGCCCTGGCCTGGACGTCCGTACCGAGGACCGCGGGTGATTCCGGTTCCGGTTCCGGTTCCGACGGTGGTGCCGGTGGCGGTTCCGCCGGCGCTTCCGATGCCGGGGCTGCTGTGGACCGGGAGGCGATCCGGGCAGGCCTCGACGCGGTCCTGCGCGAGGCGGAGGAACTGGCGGCGTCGGCGGCCGCCGGCGTGGCCGACGCGGAAGATGCGGCCGATGCGGCAGATGCGGCCGATGCGGCAGATGCCGCAGACGCGGCCGAGGAGTACCTGACCGTCGTGTACTTCCGCGTCTACGCCGCCTACCACGAGGCCGTGGGGGAGCTGCCGGAGGTCTCCGCGGCCGCCCTCGAACGGTTCGAGGAGTCCGTCGCCCTCCTGCACTCCGAGGCCGAACGGCTTGCCGTGCCGCACCGCAAGGCGGGCGCGCTGGAGTTCACGGCAGACCTGGCGCTGCGCCGCGGCGACCCGGAACGGGCGGAGGGCAGCCTGCGGGCGGCGCTGGAGGAGGTCGAGGCGTCCGGCCGCCCCTGGCTGGGCATGCGCACGCGCTCGATCCTCGCTCAGACGCTCTTCGCGCAGGGGAAGTACGGGGAGGCCGTCGAACCGCTCCACCAGGTGATCGCGCTCGCCGTACGGCACGGCGCGTCCGACTTCCCGCTGGCCTCCGTGCACGCCATGCTCGGGCACGCGGCCTCGCACGTCGGAGACGCCTCCACCGCGGTGCGGCACCTGTCGGAGGCCGCCGCCCGCCACGACCGGAGCGGCGCGCACGACGCGGCGGCCGACATGCGGCTCCAGCTCGCGGACGTCCTCACGCGCACCGGCCGGCCGGAGGAGGCCGTCGCCGTCCTGGAGTCCGTCGACGCGGACGAGTCGGGTGTCCTCGACGAGCGGCTGCACGCCCAGGTGCGGCTGACCCTGGGGCGCGGCCTGCGCGCGCTGGAGGAGCACCGGGCCGCGGCGGAGGTGTTCCTGCGGCTGGCGGACACCGTCGCGGGCTGGGAGGACGACCCGGCGGTCCTGACGCTGGTGGCGTCGGAGGCGGCGATGTCGCTGGCGGCGGCCGACCGCTGGGACGCCGCCCGGGCGGCGTACGCCCGCGCTGTCGACGCGCACGCGAAGGCGGCCAACCCGCCGATGATCATCCGGATGATGTGCGAGTTCGCCCGGCTGACCCCGCTCGGCGAGCGCACCGGCGCGGAGGACGCGCAGGAGCCGTCGGCGGGGCTGGAGGCGGCGCTCGCCCACTTCGCGGAAGCCGACGCGGTGTGCGCGGCGGTGCCGCAGGACACGGACGACTTCTCCCACGCGTACGAGTCCGGCACCATCCACTACCAGCGGGCCCGCGTCCTCGCCGCGGCCGAGCGCTTCGCCGACGCGCTGGCGGAAGCGGAGGCGTCCGTCGCCGCGCACGAACGGGACGGCGAGCAGGGCGAGGTGCCCCGCGCCGAATCCGTCCGGCTGGCGGCGGTGATCGAGTACAACGGCCTCGGCCGGGCCTCGGAGGCGATGGCCCGTCTCTCGGCCGCCGCCAAGCGCTGCCGCCGGCACGGCCTCGACGAGGCCGCGCAGATCCTGGACGCCCTGCGAGCGGACTTCCGCTCCCGCCAGTCGGACCGCTGAGCCGCTCGACAAGGGCCGGTGCGGCTCAGGGGTCGTCGCCGCGGTCCCAGAGGGTGAAGGCGTCCTCCCAGGACGCCGTCAGCTCGGTCGGGGTGTCGTGCGACCAGTCGGGGGCCGGGTCGGCCAGGACGGCGCGGATGCGGCGTGCGGCCGTGCTGCCTTGGCCCTCGACGGCGACGGCCGTCGCCAGGAGTTCCGCGCCGAGGGCCTGCCCGAGGACGGGGTCCGCGACGGTCCGCCAGAGGCTGTACGTACGGCGGACCGCGGCCCCGGTGTCGGGGTGCGCGGGGCCCTGCAGGGCGGCGCGCAGGCGCAGCGCGTGCAGGTACCAGCCCACCGCCGCCCGGGTTTCGCCGGCCAGGCTGGCGAGGTAGCCGCGTACCTCGCGGATGTCCGCGAGGGCGGTGGTGGGGGTTCCGCCGGTGGCGGCTCCGTAGGCGGCGTCAAGCTGCTCGGCGTGCAGCGCGGCCTCGTCCAGGCTGCCTTCGGCGGCCAGCGCGGCGATGCCGGCGATCCGGGCGGGCACGTCCGGGAGCCCGGCGGGCGCCGACGGTACCGCCGCGGGCGGCTCGGGGGTGCCCGCCGTCCAGAAGGCCGCGGTCACCACGCCCCAGGGCAGGAACACCCCGCCTTCGCTCACCACTGCACCCCCGCCCTTTCGCTCACCACTACACCCCCCGCCCTGCCGATGCCGGTCACCCGAGCCACACGGCTCGACGAGCCGATGCCCACGGCGCGGGCAGCGGCGGCGGCTGTCGTCAGCCCGAGTCGGCGCTTCATCCGCATCGAATTCCCCCGCGCCTCTTCGCCGGTGCGCGACCGCCATGGACAACTGCAACCGGTCAGGCAGTAGTTGCTGTCACCGCGATCGGGTGGCAGATCGTGACACTATGCCATTTGCACTCGTTGAGCAGGACCGTAAATCCGTCAAACGGTCCGCGCGGTGAGCGATGCAGGGTGCACGGCCGTGCCCGCGCGATCGCCGCGCATATGTAATTCACACAAGTTACGCCTTTGTGTGCGGTCGGGGGCCGGGGATTCATGGGACTGGGCGCATCAGCACCGGCGGGGATCCCCGAATCGGCGCGCCTCGTGGTGCCCGTGCTGGCCGCCTCCGGCGGAAGCGGCCGGTCGACAGTGGCTTGCCTGCTCGCGGACGCGCTGGCCCGGCTCGGCGACACGGTCGTCGCCGACCTGTCGGCGCGGCTCTGCTCCCCCTGGCCCGCCTGGACGGCGGGCACCCGGGGCGGCGGCGGTCTCGGGGCCCTTCCGCCGGACCGGCCGCTCAGCCGGGCCGAGATCCGCGACGCGGCCGCGGTCCGGCAGGCGGCCGAGGGCGAGTGGTCGGTGCTGACCGACGGCCGCGAATGGAGCACCGCCCCGCTGCCGCTGCCCCTCCCCGCCGACCCCGCCGCCTGGTACCAACTGGCCGCCGCGGGCGGCTGGCAGCTCTTCGTCGCCGACACCGCCCACCCCGTCGCGCACGACATCGCCACGGCCCACTGCGCGGGCCTGCCCGGCCTGACCCGCGGCTGGTGCGCCCTCCCGTACACCGTGCCCGTGCTGTGCGCGCAGCCCACCGCGGGCGGCGTACAGCTGCTGCACCAGGCCGTGCAGGTCCTCCGCCACTGCGGAGGGGTGCCCTTGGAGCGCACGGTCGTCGCGTTCTCCGCCGCCTCGGACGGGGCCCTCCCCGCGGTGGCCCGTGCGGCCGCGGCGACGCTGGCCCCGCACACCGCGGCCGTGGTGCACCTCCCGCACGACCCGGACATCCGGGCGCACGGCCTCGCGGCCCGGCCGTCCCGCATCCGCGACCGTACGGCGGAGGCCGCGCGCGACCTCGCCTCGGCGGTGCTCTCCACAGCCCACGGAGCCTTCGGAAACCCGCTGCCACCGGCGCCGCGTCCCGCGCCGATCCCCTGGGTGGTCTGACGCGGCCCACGCGGATCGGCGCAGGCGGTGCTGCGATCGGAGCCGCTTCGTGCGGTGTCCGGGCGTGGAGGCTTGTCTGCGACAGGAGTGTCACAAGGTGGCGTGAGCGCTTGGTTCACGGCCCGGGGGCGGGGTGACAGTTGTCCCCCTGTTATCGCCCGCGTCATTCTCGACATCGGCGGCGTTCTCAAGTGCACCCCGGAGACGGGGTGGGTGCAGTGGTGGGAGGAGAGGCTGCGGCTGCCGCCGGTCACGGTGCACCAGCGGGTGGGCGACATCTGGCGCGCCGGCACCGTGGGGCAGACCAGCGAACGGGACGTGCACGATCAGGCGGCCGCCCGCCTCGGCCTCGACGCAGCGGCCGTAACGGCCCGCGCGGTGGGCATGCAGGCCCACTTGTTCACGGACAACGCTGCCGCGATCGCGTCGGGCGGGCCGGCGGTGTGATGGCGCCCCCGGCGTTCGGTGCCGGGAGCGCCACCGGCCGCGGTGGCCGTGCGGCCGGCGGGGTGTCACAGGGTGCGGGCGGCGATGTTGCCGTAGGCGGTGGTGGCGTGGATGGCGAGGGCCGGGGCGTCGCCGTCGGCGTTGGCGAGGGCGTTGTGGATGCGGCCGTAGGAGGTGCCGGCGTCGAGGGAGGCGGAGGTGCCGCGGGCGGCGCCGACGCTGATGTCGCCGTGCTCGGTGCGCAGCGTGAGCGGGCCGGCGCTGGCCTCGGTGACCGTCAGGTCTCCCTTCTGGGTGCGGAGTTCGGCAGGTCCGGTCAGGCGGCCGACGGTGATGTCGCCGGCCTGGAGGGTGATGCGGGCGCCTGCCGCCTCGTCGAGCTTGACGGTGCCGTGCGCGCTGTCGTAGGCGACCTCGCCCAGCCGTCCGACGCCGCGGAACTCGGCCGAGGCGGTCCTGGCCTCGACGCGCGAGCCGGCCGGGAGCTGAACGGTGACCTCGACGAAGCCGGCGCCGCCCAGGATCCCCTTCTTCTTCGGCGTCGTGATGGTCAGGACGCCGTCGGTGCAGGCGACCGCCGTCTCCTGCGCGGCGGTGACGTCGCGGTCCTTGGAGGCGTCCGCGGGCCGCACCTCGACGGTGGTGTCGGCCCGGTCCGCGGCGATGAAGCGGATGCTGCCCGCGGGGACGTCGAGGACGACGGAGGCGGGGGCGGGGGTGGCGAAGGTCTGCATGTGGGTTCTCCCTGAGTGGGTCGGCGGGCCCTTGTGGCCCGTTGTTTCCGACGAGGGAAAAGCTACGTTGCGTTTGAGGCGCGGGCAATTGACGCGTTGTTAGTTTCGTTTGTTTGTGCAGGTCAAAGGCTTCAAATCGTTGCGTCAGGTCGAAAATTAACGCAACAATCACCTCACATACGTTGCAATGAGTCGCGAATGAACGCTATGCTGGAACCCCGAATCGCAAAGGAGGCCGCCATGCCGGGAGGCAGGCTCACCCAGCAGGAACGCCAGCAGATCGCACTCGGACTGGCCGACGACCTCGCGTACGCGGAGATCGCCCGGCGCCTCGGCCGCCCGACCTCGACCGTCACGCGCGAAGTCATGCGCAACGGCGGCCCCACCGCCTACCGCGCCGACCTGGCTCATCGCGCCACCGAGCAGCGTGCCCAGCGCCGCAGGAAGCCGGCCCCGCGCAAGACTCCGACGACCCGGCTGCCCCACGGCCGTGACGCCGAGGAGGTGCGCCGGTACGAGGAGGAGTTCACCACCGTCCTCATGGGATCGGGCGCCCCGAGGATGATGGCCCGCGTCATGGTGTGCCTGTACACCACCGACGCCGGCAGCCTCACGGCCGCCGAGCTGGTCCAGCGCCTCCAGGTCAGTCCGGCATCCGTCTCCAAGGCGATCGCGTTCCTGGAGGAGCAGGGCCTCGTACGCCGCGAGCGGGACGAGCGCCGCCGCGAGCGCTACATCGTCGACGACGACGTCTGGTACCAGTCGATGCTGGCCAGCGCCCGTTCCACGGCCCAGCTCGTCGTGGTCGCACGCCAGGGCGTCGGCGTCCTCGGCCCCGGCACGCCGGCGGCCGCCCGCCTCGAGAACATCGCGCGCTTCGTCGACTTCGTCACCGAGAGCCTCATCCGCGCCGCGGAGCAGGCACGCGACATCCTGTACGCGAAGCCCGCAGGCACCGAACCGGAGGACAGCGCCGGGACGGGCCCGGAGGCCCCGCAGTAGAAACACCGCGGAAGGGTCGGCGCCTGCCGTCGTCGGGGGCGGCGGGGATGCGCCACGGGGAACGGCATCGGCGAACACACTGACGGCCAAAGCCGGGGGGCTGTGGCGCGTTTCACGCCCCGGCCGGCGGACTGGGCGGGCAGCCGCGCGTGCCCCGAGCGCTGCCCTCGCCGACCTGCTGCCCGTGTTGGCGCTCCATGTGCCGCCGCTCTCGCATTCGGCGACTTTGTCCCACGTCCCGGCCTCGGCCGCGCTCGCGCCCGTGGCGGCGAGCAGCGGCATGGCCAGCGCGGAGCCGGTGACTCCGGCGGTGACGACGATGGCGGGTACCTGGCGGGGGCGTCTGTGGCGGCCGTTCCCGGAACGCATGTGATGCACCTTTCGCATAACGGCGTGGTAACGGCAGAACCTAGCGGCCTTCGAACGATTGTCACAAGTTGAGCAAGAAATTGATTTACCATCAGAAACTCTTCAGATGTTTCGAGGTGTGAAGCGGACGGGAAGGGTGCGCAGGCCACGCATGATCAGTCCGCCCCGCCATCTCAGGTCCGTAGGCGGAACTGCCAGTTCCAGATCGGGCAGACGCGTCAGCAAAGTCGCAAGCGCCGTCTGACCCTCCAGCCGGGCCAGCGGTGCGCCCAGGCAGTAGTGGATCCCGTGCCCGTACCCCAGGTGCTGGTTGTCACTCCGCGAGAGGTCCAGGGTGTCCGGCTCGGCGAACCGCGCCGGGTCCCGGTCGGCCGCGGCCAGGACGACGAGTACCGGGTCGCCGACCGCGATCTCCTGCCCGCCGAGGACGAGCGGCCGGGTGGCGAACCGCCAGGTCGCCAGCTCCACCGGCCCGTCGTAGCGCAGCAGTTCCTCGACGCCGGTCTCCAGCAGGTCCCGCTCGCCGGCGGCGAGGGAGGCCTGGAGGCGGGCCCGCTCGCCCGGGTTCACGAAGAGGGAGTGGACGCCGTTGCCGATGAGGTTGACGGTGGTCTCGAAGCCCGCGAAGAGGAGGATGAACGCCATCGCGGTGGCCTCGGCCTCCGTCAGGTGGTCGCCGTGGTCGCTCGCCCGGATCAGGTCGGAGATGAGGTCATTGCCCAGATCATCCCTTTTGCGGTGGATGAGTTCGCCGAGATAGGCCCGCATCTGCTTCACCGACCGGGCCACTCCGCCCCTCGGCCCGCCGCCGTGCCGGATCATCATCCCGGCCCAGTCCCGGAAGTCGTCCTGGTCCTCCCGCGGGACGCCGAGCATCTCGCAGATGGCGTAGATGGGGAGCGGGAAGGCGAACTCGTGGATCAGGTCCGCCTCGCCCCGGTCCGCGAACGCGTCGATCAGCTGGTCGGTCAGCTCCTGCACCCGCGGCGCGAACTCCGCCACCCTGCGCGGCGTGAACGCCTTCGACACCAGCCGCCGCAGCCGCGTGTGGTCCGGTGGGTCGATGTTGAGCAGGTGCGTCATCAGCTCGGCCTTGCGCTCCCCCGGGATCCCGGTCTTGCCCTTGGCGTGCGCCGGCTCCGCGTGGTGCTCCGGGTTCTTGCTCAGCCGCTGGTCGGCGAGGGCCTGGCGGGCGTCGGCGTACCGGGTCACCAGCCACGCCTCCACCCCGCTCGGCAGCCGCGTGCGGTGCACCGGGGAGTGCTCCCGCAGCCAGGCGTACGCCGGGTACGGGTCGGTGGCGAACTCCCAGTCGAACAGGGTGGGGCCCTGCGGGGGAGCGGGTTCTTCGGAGGCTGCGGAGGTCGGCTCGTGCACGCCCCGACCG
>NZ_RPSE01000175.1:0-11877 GCF_003949955.1 Streptomyces sp. WAC05292 | reverse complement strand
CTCCCGTCCCGTCCGTCCCTTACCGAAGGTGGTGCCATGACCTCCTCCCCACCCGCGTTGACCCGTATCCGCGTCGGCTCGGCTCCGGACTCCTGGGGTGTCTGGTTTCCCGACGATCCGCTCCAGACGCCCTGGGACCGGTTCCTGGACGAGGTCGCGGAGTGCGGGTACGAGTGGATCGAGCTCGGCCCGTACGGCTACCTCCCCACCGATCCGGGCCGGCTCGCCGAGGAGACGGCGAAGCGGGGCCTGCGCGTGAGCGCCGGCACCGTCTTCACCGGACTCCATCACGGGCCGGCGGTCTGGGCCGACACCTGGGAGCACGTGTCGCGGGTCGCCGCGCTGACCCGGGACATGGGCGCGGACCACCTGGTGGTGATCCCCGCGTTCTGGCGGGACGACAAGACGGGCGCGGTGCTGGAGGACCGCGAGCTGACCGCGGAGGGATGGCGCGAACTGGCCGGGCAGACCGAGCGCCTGGGCCGGGAGGTCCGGGACCAGTTCGGGCTGCGGATCGTCGTGCACCCGCATGCGGACACGCACATCGACACCCAGGCGAACGTGGCGCGCTTCCTCGACGCGACCGATCCGGAGCTGGTGTCGCTGTGCCTGGACACGGGGCACTACGCGTACTGCGGCGGCGACAGCGTGGCGGCGATCGAGGAGTTCGGCGAGCGGATCGGCTACCTCCACCTGAAGCAGGTCGACCCGCGGGTCCTCGCGGAGGTGGTGGCGGAGCAGGTGCCGTTCGGGCCGGCCGTGGCCCGGGGGGTGATGTGCGAGCCGCCGTCGGGGGTGCCGGCGCTGGAGCCGGTGCTCGCCGCGGCGCAGCGGCTGGGGGTGGACCTGTTCGCCATCGTGGAGCAGGACATGTACCCGTGCCCGCCCGACCGGCCGCTGCCGATCGCCCGCCGCACCCGCGCGTACCTGCGCTCCTGCGGCACCCGCTGAACGAACCGCAGCGCACAGAACCGCAGCGAACAGAACAGAACAGCATTGGACCGGCCTGTGGGAGGTACGACGACATGAGCACGCTCGGCATCGCCGTCATCGGGGCGGGCAGGATGGGCGCCGACCACGCCCGGCGCATCGGGCGGACGGTCGGCGGGGCCCGGGTGGTGGCCGTCGCCGACCCGGACGGGGACCGCGCGAAGGAGGTCGCCGCCGGCCTGGACGGGGCGTACGCCCTCACCGACCCGGCGGCTGCGGTGGCCGCGCCCGGTGTGGGGGCCGTGCTGATCGCCTCGCCGGCGGCCGCCCACGAGGAGGCCGTCGCCTTCGCGCTGGAGCGGGGGCTGCCCGTCCTGTGCGAGAAGCCGCTGGCGCCGGACGCGGCGGGGGCGCTGCGTGTACTGGAGGCCGAGCAGCGGCTGGGGCGGCGGCTGGTGCAGGTGGGGTTCATGCGGCGGCACGACGCGGAGTACGGGCAGCTCAAGGAGCTGCTGGACGGGGGCGGGATCGGGCGGCCGCTGTTCCTGCACTGCCGGCACCGCAACGCGTCCTCGCCGCCGTTCTTCACGGCCGACATGCTGCTGGGCGACTCCGCGGTGCACGAGGTCGACGCGGCGCGCTGGCTGCTCGGGCAGGAGGTGACCGCGGTGTCGGTGTTCGCGCCCGCGCCGTCCTCGCTGGCGCCGGAGGGGCTGGGCGATCCCCGCTTCGTGCTGATGGAGACCTCCGGCGGCGCGCTGGTGGACGTGGAGGTCTTCGTCAACTGCGGGTTCGGCTACGAGGTGCGCTGCGAGGCGGTCGGCGAGGCGGGCAGCGCGTCCCTCGGGGAGCCGCAGGCGGTGGAGGTGCGCCGGGCCGGGCTGCGGGCGGGCGCGATCCCGCAGGACTTCACGGTGCGCTTCGCCGACGCGTACGACCGGCAGCTGCGCCGGTGGGTGGCCGCGGCCGCGCGCGGCGGTGTCGCGGGGCCGGACGCGTGGGACGGCTACGCGGCGGCGGCCGTCTGCGAGGCGGCGCTGGCCGCGGCGCGCAGCGGGGCGCGGACCGCGGTGGAGCTGGCGGAGCGGCCTCCCCTGTACCGCTGACGGGCCGCCCGCCGCACGGCGGGCCACGTGTCCCGACGGCGTCACCGCTGTCGCCGCCGTGTCACGTCCTTCCGCGTCACGCGGCTTTTCTGTAACCGAACGTCAACAGCCGGACACCCGGAGTCAGGATTCCCCGCCTCGCGGGAAGCACCGGGGTGATCGTCGGGGCCACGCGCCGGATCCCCCGCCGGCCGCCCGGCCGGCCCGGCACGTGGACGAGGAGGTGTCGTCGATGAGCGACGGACCGCTGTGGTCCTACAAGGAGATCGCCGCCCACATCCGGGTCCAGCCGGATTCGGTGCGCTCGTACCGCAAGCACGGACTGCTGCCCGCTCCGGACCTCGTGCAGGGCGGCAGGCCCTACTGGCGCGCGGACGCGATCCGCGCGTGGGCGGCGCGCCGCCCGGGGAACCGCTCCCGAAGCGGCTCCTGACGCGCCGCCCGCGTACGCACGGCCCGGCCGCCTCGCGCGCCCGGGCCGTCCGCATGTCCGCCTGTCCGCATGCCCGTGTCCGCACTTCGGCACGCCCGCACGCGCGCACGCCCGCACGCCCACGGTCCGCGGCGCGCGGAAGCGACCCTCCACCGCTCGCGTAATACCCCCTGGGGGTATAGTCTCGAATCGTCGGAGGGACCGTGGAGCACGACCGCGCGACCGCCCCTGCGGCAGCAACTGGACGCACCCTTGAAGACGCACCCTTGAAAGAGGAGAACGACATGACCGCCGAGACGGACACCCGCACCACCACCGTCTACCGCGTGACCGGCATGACCTGCGGCCACTGCGAGGGCGCCGTGACCGCCGAGCTCTCCGCCCTCCCGGGCGTGGCCTCGGTCAAGGCCGTCGCCGCCACCGGGGAGGTCACCGTGGTCTCCGAGGCGCCGCTCGCGGAGGAGGACGTCCGGGCCGCCGTGGACGAGGCCGGTTACGAGCTCGCCGGCCAGGCCTGAGCAGCCGGGGCCCGGGGCCCCTCCCGCGCAGTACCCGACCCGGGCCGTACCGCCGGCTGATACCGGCCCCGTACGGCCCGGCTGTCCCCTTTTGGAGCCGGATCATGAGCATGAGCACGAGCCGCAGCACGGTGCACGACGGGCCCCCGCAGGCCCCGGCCGCCGCACCGCCCCCGCCCGCAGCCGAGGTCGAACTGGCGATCGGCGGGATGACCTGCGCCTCCTGCGCGGCCCGCATCGAGAAGAAGCTGAACCGGATGGACGGCGTCACCGCCACGGTGAACTACGCCACCGAGAAGGCCCGCATCTCCTACGGCGCCGGCACCGAGGTCGCCGACCTGATCGCGACGGTCGTGCGGACCGGATACACCGCCGAGCAGCCGCCCCCGCCTGCCCCCGCCCTCGCGGCGGTCCCCGCCGACGGCCCGGAAGCGGAGGCTCCGCAGGAGGCGCCAGACCCGGCGACGGCCGCACTGCGCTCCCGGCTGCTCGTCTCCGCCGCGCTGTCCCTGCCGGTGGTCCTGCTCGCGATGGTGCCCGCTCTGCAGTTCGACAACTGGCAGTGGCTCTCGCTCACGCTCGCCGCCCCCGTCGTCGTCTGGGGCGCCCTGCCCTTCCACAAGGCCGCCTGGGCCAACGCCCGGCACGGCGCGGCGACCATGGACACCCTCGTCTCGGTCGGAACCCTCGCCGCCTTCGCCTGGTCCCTGTGGGCGCTGTTCTTCGGGCACGCCGGCATGCCGGGCATGCGGCACGGCTTCGACTTCACCGTCTCCCGCACCGACGGCTCCTCGGCCATCTATCTGGAGGTCGCCGCCGGCGTCGTCACCTTCATCCTGCTCGGCCGCTACCTGGAGGCCCGATCCAAGCGGAAGGCCGGCGCCGCGCTCAGGGCGCTGCTGGAGCTCGGCGCGAAGGACGTCGCCGTCCTGCGCGACGGCCGGGAGGTACGGGTCCCCGTCGCCTCCCTGCGGCCCGGCGACCGCTTCGCCGTCCGCCCCGGCGAGAAGATCGCCACGGACGGGACGGTCGTCGAGGGCGAATCCGCCGTCGATGCCTCGATGCTGACCGGCGAGTCCGTCCCGGTCGAGGTCTCCGTCGGCGACACCGTCACCGGCGCGACCCTGAACACCTCCGGCCGCCTCGTCGTCGAGGCCGTCCGCGTCGGCTCCGACACCCAGCTGGCCCGCATGGCCCGCCTCGTCGAGGAGGCGCAGAACGGCAAGGCCGAGGTGCAGCGGCTCGCCGACCGGATCTCCGCCGTCTTCGTGCCCGTCGTCCTGCTCCTCGCGCTCGGCACCTGGGTCGGCTGGCTGCTCGCCACCGACGACCCCACCGCCGCCTTCACGGCCGCCGTCGCCGTTCTGATCATCGCCTGCCCCTGCGCGCTGGGCCTGGCCACGCCGACCGCGCTGATGGTCGGCACCGGGCGCGGCGCCCAGCTCGGCATCCTGATCAAGGGGCCGGAGGTGCTGGAGTCCACCCGCCGCGTCGACACCGTCGTCCTGGACAAGACCGGAACCGTCACCACCGGCCGCATGGCCCTCTCCGGCGTGCACCCCGCGCCCGGGACGGACGGCGCCGAGCTGCTGCGCCTCGCCGGAGCGCTGGAGCACGCCTCGGAGCACCCGATCGCCCGGGCCGTCGCCGCGGGCGCCGCCGAGCGGGGCCCGCTGCCGGTGCCGGAGTCCTTCGAGAGCCTCGCCGGGCTCGGCGTCCGCGGCGTGGTGGAGGGCCGCGAGGTGCTCGTCGGCCGCGAGCAGCTCCTCGCCGGAAGCTCGATCGCCTTCCCCGACGGGCTCGCGCGGGCCAAGGAGGCCGCCGAGGCCGAGGGGTCCACCGCCGTGCTGGTCGCCTGGGACGGTGCGGTGCGCGGCGTGCTGACCGTCGCGGACGCCGTCAAGGAGACCAGCGCCGAGGCGGTGGCCCGGCTGCGGGCGCTCGGCCTCACGCCGGTGCTGCTGACCGGCGACAACCGGGCCGTCGCCGAGGCGGTGGCCCGCGAGGTGGGCATCGACGAGGTGATCGCCGAGGTGCTGCCGCAGGACAAGGTGGAGGTGGTGCGGCGCCTGCAGTCCGAGGGCCGGACGGTGGCCATGGTCGGGGACGGGGTCAACGACGCCGCCGCCCTCGCCCGTGCCGACCTGGGCCTCGCCATGGGGACGGGCACGGACGCCGCGATCGAGGCCGGCGACCTGACGCTGGTCCGCGGCGACCTGCGCGTCGCGGCGGACGCGATCCGGCTGTCCCGGCGGACCCTCGCCACGATCAAGGGCAACCTGTTCTGGGCGTTCGGCTACAACCTGGCGGCACTGCCGCTCGCGGCGGCCGGACTGCTCAATCCCATGATCGCAGGGGCTGCGATGGCCTTTTCCTCGGTTTTCGTGGTCACGAACAGCCTGCGGCTGCGATCCTTCCGTTAGCGGTTGCTCTCCTCACACTGTGCACACTTCCTTCACAGGAGACGCAGATCACAGTGACAGGAGCGTAACCATCGGCCCGGTCAGTGGGTCTAATGGTGCGGTGCCAGGAACGTCTTGGGGGACGTTCACGGAGGTCTTGGGGGACGTCCGCGGCACCGGCCGGCCGGGACGCGTGCCCGACGGGGTGCTTTGAGCGGCCCCCCCGACCCGTACGGGTCCCGGCAGAACCCGACCGGAGCGCACCCGGTGTGCGCTCCTCGCCGACACCCGGCCCGGATCCCGTGGGGGGAATCCTCGGCCGGGGCAAGGGAAAGCGCCCCGTCCGTCGACCCGTGGGGGGATCGACGGCGGGGCGCTTTTCGCGTTCTGCGGGCCCGGGCCGGCTCTTGCGTCAGCGGGCCTCGACCGGGACGAAGTCGCGCTCGACGACGCCGGTGTAGATCTGGCGCGGGCGGCCGATGCGGGAACCCGGCTCCTTGATCATCTCGTGCCACTGGGCGATCCAGCCGGGGAGGCGGCCGAGCGCGAAGAGCACGGTGAACATCTCGGTCGGGAAGCCCATCGCGCGGTAGATGAGACCCGTGTAGAAGTCCACGTTCGGGTAGAGGTTGCGCGAGACGAAGTACTCGTCGGAGAGCGCGTGCTCCTCCAGCTTGAGGGCGATGTCGAGCAGCTCGTCGGACTTGCCGAGGGCCGACAGGACGTCGTGCGCAGCAGCCTTGATGATCTTCGCGCGGGGGTCGAAGCTCTTGTACACCCGGTGGCCGAAGCCCATCAGGCGGACGCCGTCCTCCTTGTTCTTCACCTTGCGGATGAAGGAGTCGACGTCGCCGCCGTTGGCCCGGATGCCCTCCAGCATCTCCAGCACGGACTGGTTGGCGCCGCCGTGCAGCGGGCCCCACAGGGCCGAGATGCCGGCGGAGATCGAGGCGAACATGTTCGCCTGCGAGGAGCCGACCAGGCGGACGGTGGAGGTGGAGCAGTTCTGCTCGTGGTCCGCGTGCAGGATCAGCAGCTTGTCGAGCGCGGAGACGACGACCGGGTCGAGCTCGTACTCCTGCGCCGGCACGGAGAACGTCATGCGCAGGAAGTTCTCGACGTAGCCGAGGTCGTTGCGCGGGTAGACGACCGGGTGGCCGACCGACTTCTTGTACGCGTACGCCGCAATCGTCGGGAGCTTGGCGAGCAGGCGGATCGTGGAGATGTGCCGCTGCTTGTCGTCGAACGGGTTGTGGCTGTCCTGGTAGAACGTCGACAGCGCGCTGACCACGGAGGACAGCATGGCCATCGGGTGCGCGTCGCGCGGGAAGCCGTCGTAGAACCGCTTGACGTCCTCGTGCAGCAGGGTGTGCTGGGTGATCTCGTTGCGGAACGACGCGAGCTCGTCGACGGTCGGCAGCTCGCCGTTGATCAGCAGGTACGCGACCTCGAGGAAGGTCGAGCGCTCCGCCAGCTGCTCGATCGGGTAGCCCCGGTAGCGCAGGATGCCCTGCTCGCCGTCCAGGTAGGTGATCGCGGACTTGTAGGCGGCGGTGTTGCCGTAGCCGCTGTCCAAGGTGACGAGCCCCGTCTGGGCCCTCAGCTTCGAGATGTCGAAGCCCTGGTCGCCGACGGTGCTCTCGACCACCGGGTAGGTGTATTCACCGTCCGCGTACCGGAGTACTACAGAGTTGTCGCTCACGTCATCCCTCACCGACGTAGTGCCTCTTCTTCGAGGTGCCCTGACTTCCTCTACCTTCCCCCATCTGGCGCAGGAGAGTGCACTCGGGGTCGGCGTAAGGCAATTTCGACGGCACTGAGTGCCGTCAACCTTCTTATCCTGCCCCCTCCGCGCCGAAAGCGGAAACCCTAGGCGGTGTTTCCCCCCGGTATGCGGCCGGACAGCCTAGGGGCGACCGCCGTGAACCTCCTGCCTGCGGAAACCGTACGCACCGCCTGGGCGAGGGCCTTGCGCGACCCCACCAGCACGACCAGCTTCTTCGCCCTGGTCACCGCGGTGTACAGCAGGTTCCGCTGGAGCATCCTCCAAGCACCGGTGGTGACGGGGATCACGACCGCCGGGTACTCGCTGCCCTGGGAGCGGTGGATGGTGACGGCGTACGCATGGGCCAGTTCGTCCAGTTCCGCGAAGTCGTAGCCCACCTCCTCGTCCTCCTCGGTCCGGACCGTCAGCCGCTGCTCGACCGGATCGAGGGCGGTCACCACGCCGACGGTTCCGTTGAAGACGCCGTTCGCACCTTTTTCGTAATTGTTCCTGATCTGGGTGACCTTGTCCCCCACGCGGAAGACCCGCCCGCCGAACCGCTTCTCCGCGAGGTCCGGCCGGGCCGGGGTGATGGCCTGCTGGAGCAGCCCGTTGAGGTGGCCCGCCCCGGCCGGCCCGCCGTGCTTGGGTGCGAGGACCTGGATGTCGCGGCGCGGGTCGAGGCCGAAGCGGGCGGGGATCCGCCGAGCGGCGACGTCGACGGTGAGGCGGCCGGCCTCCTCGGTGTCCTCCTCCGGGAAGAGGAAGAAGTCGGGCAGGCCGTCGGTCAGCGGGGGCAGGCCGGTGTTGATCCGGTGGGCGTTGGTGACGACGCCGGACTGCTGCGCCTGCCGGAAGATCCGGGTGAGGCGGACCGCGGGGACGGGGCCGCCGTCCGCGAGGAGGTCGCGCAGCACCTCCCCCGCGCCGACCGAGGGCAGCTGGTCCACATCGCCCACGAGCAGCAGGTGGGCACCCGGCGCCACGGCCTTGACCAGCTTGTTCGCCAGCAGCAGGTCCAGCATGGAGGCCTCGTCGACGACGACGAGGTCGGCGTCCAGCGGGCGTTCCCTGTCGTACGCGGCGTCCCCGCCGGGCTTGAGCTCCAGCAGCCGGTGCACGGTGGAGGCCTCGGCGCCGGTCAGCTCGGACAGCCGCTTCGCGGCCCGCCCGGTCGGCGCGGCCAGCACGACCCTGGCCTTCTTGGCGTGGGCCAGCTCCACGATGGAGCGGACGGTGAACGACTTGCCGCAACCGGGCCCGCCGGTCAGGACGGCGACCTTCCGGGTGAGGGCGAGCCGTACGGCGTCGCGCTGCTCGGGGGCCAGCTCGGCGCCCGTGCGCCCGGCGAGCCAGCCCAGCGCCCGCTCCCAGTCCACGTCCTGGAAGGACCGCATCCGGTCGTCCTCGGCGTTCAGCAGCCGCCGCACCTGCCCCACGAGCGACAGCTCGGCCCGGTGGAAGGGCACCAGGTACACGGCGGTCACCGGCGGCCCCCCGTCCGGATCGGGCACGGACTCGCGTACGACGCCCTCCGGGTCGGCGGCGAGCTCGGCCAGGCAGTCGATGACGAGGCCGGTGTCGACCTGGAGCATGGTGACGCCGTCGGCGATGAGCCGCTCCTCGGGCAGGAAGCAGTGCCCCTGGTCGGCGGACTGCGACAGCACGTACTGCAGGCCCGCCTTGACCCGCTCGGGGCTGTCGTGCGGGATGCCGACGGCCTGGGCGATCCGGTCGGCCGTCAGGAAGCCGATGCCCCAGACGTCGGCGGCGAGCCGGTAGGGCTGGTTGCGGACCACCGAGATGGAGGCGTCGCCGTACTTCTTGTAGACGCGGACCGCGAGGGAGGTCGAGACGCCGACGCCCTGGAGGAAGACCATGACCTCCTTGATGGCCTTCTGCTCCTCCCAGGCGGCGCCGATCATCCGCGTCCGCTTGGGGCCGAGGCCCGGCACCTCCACCAGCCGCGCCGGATCGGCCTCGATGACGTCGAGGGTGTCGGTCCCGAAGTGCTCGACGATCCGGTCGGCGATCCGCGGGCCGATCCCCTTGATGAGGCCGGAGCCGAGGTAGCGGCGGATGCCCTGGACGGTGGCCGGCAGCACGGTCCGGTAGTTCTCGACCGTGAATTGGCGCCCGTATTGCGGGTGGGAGCCCCAGCGGCCCTCCATGCGCAGCGATTCGCCGGGCTGCGCGCCGAGCAGGGAGCCGACGACGGTCAGCAGGTCCCCGCTGCCGCGGCCGGTGTCGACGCGGGCGACGGTGTAGCCGTTCTCCTCGTTCGCATACGTGATGCGCTCCAGGACCCCCTCGACCACTGCGGGTTGGACCGCCCCGTTCGTTGCCATGGGGCGACGTTACCGCCCGCCCGTGACACTCCGGCGGGCCTGTGGACGGCGGCTCCGAACCGGAAAAGGGCCCGGCCTCGCGGCCGGACCCCCTCGCGGTCACCCCCTCCTCGCCGGTGCTTCCCGATCCCCCCGGATCCCTCCCCGGAAGTCCCGACGCACCATGAGACCCGCCCGGCCCGCGGGAGGTTGCACACCGGAGGCGGACTTTGCGATTCCCTTACCTGCCGGGGCGAGCGAGGTCAGCGCGACCCCGCCGATCAGGAGCAGCGCCGCGAGCAGGCGCGGCCCGGTGACCTCCTCGCCGAGCACCAGCGCCGCCGAGGACATCCCGAACACCGGTACGAGCAGCGAGAACGGGGCGACGGAGGAGGCCGGGTAGCGCCGCAGCAGGTACCCCCAGGCCCCGAAGCCGAACACGGTCGACACCCAGGCGACGTACCCGATGACGGCGATCCCGGACCAGTCCAGGGCGCGCAGGGCGGCCAGGTCCCGCTCGGGCCCCTCCAGCAGCAGCGACAGCGCCAGCAGGGGCAGCACCGGCACGGTGCACACCCAGACCATGAAGTTGAGCGCGTCGGGCGGGGCCGCCTTGCGCGTCAGCACGTTCGAGACGCCCCAGCAGGCGGCGGCCGCGACGACGAGCGTGAAGCCGAGCACCGGCCCGGAGGCCCCCTGGTCGGCGGCGGCCAGCGCGATACCGCCGAGCGCGACGGCCATCCCGGCCAGCCGGACCCGCCCGGGCCGCTCCCGCAGCACGGCGCCCGCAAGCGCGGCGGTGAAGACCGCCTGCGCCTGGAGGACGAGGGAGGAGAGCCCGGCCGGCATCCCGGCGGCCATGCCCGTGAAGAGGAGCCCGAACTTCGCGATGCCGAGCGCGGCCCCGACTCCGAGCACCCACTTCCAGGCGACCTTGGGCCGGCCCACGAAGAAGACCGCGGGCAGGGCCGCGGCGAGGAAGCGCAGGGCGGACAGCAGCAGCGGCGGGAACTGCCCGAGCCCGATCTCGATGACGACGAAGTTGAAGCCCCAGACCGCGGCGACGAGGACCGCGAGGGCGGTGTGTGCGGGACGCATGCCTTGAGCATCGGTGCGGCGACCGTGAAGCACCAGCGACGATGTCTTCCGCGATGGATGAAGCATCCGTGACGAATCCGCGGGTCGGGCGGCGGCCCGGGCGCCCTGCCTACGATGGTCGGCATGCTCGACCTCTCCCGGCTGCGCGCCCTCCACGCCGTCTCCGTCCACGGCTCGGTCGCGGGCGCGGCGGCCGCCCTCGGCTACACGCCCTCGGCGGTGTCCCAGCAGATCGCGAAGCTCGAACGGGAGACCAGGACGACCCTGTTGGAGCGGCGCGGGCGTGGTGTCGCGCTCACCGAGGAGGCCTGGCACCTGGCCGACACGGCCCGCGAGCTGCTGGCGATCGTGGAGCGCGCCGAGACCACCCTGGAGGAGCGCCGGGGGCAGCCGGGCGGGCTGCTGGCCGTCGCCGCGTTCGCGTCGGCGGCGCGCGGGCTGCTGCCCGGCGTGCTCGCCGAACTGGCCCGCCGCCACCCCGGGCTCGACGTACGCCTGACCGAGGTCGACCCGCACCTGTCGGTGGACCTGGTGGCCCGCGGCGTGACGGACCTGGCCGTGGCCCACGACTGGGACATCGCGCCGCTGCCCGCCCCGGACGGCGTCGAGCAGGCGCTGATCGGGGAAGACCGCTGCGACCTGGTCGTGCCCGAGGGCCACCCCTTCACGCGGCGGGCCGCCGTCCGCCGGGCCGACCTCGGCGGCCAGCGGTGGGTGTGCCAGCCGCCGGGCCGCGTCTGCCACGACTGGCTGGTGCGGACTCTGCGCACGGCCGGCTTCGAGCCGGACGTCGCGCACGTGGCGGAGGAGAACCACACGATCGTCGCCCTCGTCGCCGCCGGGCTCGGGGTGGCGGTCGTCCCCCGCCTCGGCACCGGCGCGCTGCCGCCGGGGGCGGTGGCGGTGCCGCTGGAGCCTGCTCCGGTGCGCCGCCTGTACGCCCTGTGGCGCACCGGCGCCGCCCGCCGCCCGGCGATCACCGAGGCGGTGCGCACGCTCCGGGACCACTGGGCCGCGCAGGCGGGCGCCGGGCAGGAAGGCCCCGTGCCCGGGCCCCGTCCGGGGGATTCCGGCCGTGTCCTCGGCGGTGGGGGCGCGGGCCGGCAGTAGGGTCCGGCGCGTGCCGCACCCCACTTCCCGCCGGTCCCTGCTCACCGCGGCCGCCGTGGCCGCAGCCGCCACGGCCGCCGGGGCGGCCGCGTACGCCGTACGCGACTCCCCGGCGGGCTCCGGCCCCGGCTCAGCCCACAACGCCGGCCGCCCGGCCGACGCCCGCCCCGGCGACCGCGCCCCCGGCC
>NZ_RPSE01000174.1:0-11910 GCF_003949955.1 Streptomyces sp. WAC05292 | reverse complement strand
GCGAGCACGCCGAGCAGGACGGCGAGTCCGCCGGCGCCGCCTGGGGCACCGCCGGGGCGGCCGCCTCGCTCCTCTTCCTGGCCAGTGACCTCGGGCCGCTGGCCCTGACCTTCTCGCGCCCTGCCGGCGGTGCCCCAGGCGGCGCCGGCGACGACGAGGTAGATCAGGGCGCGCCCGGCAGCGGGGGTGGAATACGACACGTGTGACTCCGTGCGGTCGTGAAGGATGAGCGGATGTGCTGGTCATCGCTTCGCGGGCAGCACGGCCGGGCCCGGGGACCACCCCGGGCGGGGGCGCGTGGAGGCGCGGCGGCCGCCCGCTTCAGGCGGCCGGCGGCGGAAGCACGTGGGAGAACACGCCCCCACCCTAGGTCGTGCCCGCTCCCCGGTCCAGCAGGATCGGATCCGCATCCTCCGCCTTCTCGGGGCCCGCCCCGGCGGACCGGGCCGCCACCGCGGAGGCCTCGGCGCGGGACTTCCGGGCGGACCGCGCCGACTGGGCGACGAAGGCCCCGGCGAGCACCAGCGCACCGCCCGCCACCTGCGGGGCGGAGAGGTGCTCCCCGAGCAGGATCCAGGCGAAGACGGTGGCGACGACCGCCTCCAGGCAGGCCACGACGCCGGCCACTTGCGGGGAGAGGCTGCGCACGGAGACGACACCGGTCAGGTACGCGAACACGGTCGCGACCAGCACGACCCAGCCGAGCAGTACCGGCGCCGGCACCACGGTGCCGTCCATGAGGGCCTGCCCGGCCAGCACCGACCAGTCGATCTCCCAGGGGCGGGCGATCACCGTCATGACGAGGGCGCCGATGAGCATGCCGTACGCGATCACGCCGAGGGGGTCGGGTACGTCCTCGCCGTCCGTGCCCTGGTCGGCGAAGACGAAGTAGAAGGCCTGGCAGCACGCGGCGGCGATGCCGAGCAGCACCCCGAGCGGGTCGAGGCTCAGCCCGGACCAGACCTCGACGACGCACGCCAGCCCGACGACGGCGAGGGCGGCCCCGGCCGCGGCGGCCCGCGTCACGGGCTTGCGCTGGACGAAGCGGATCCAGCCGAGCAGCAGCGCCGGTCCCAGGTATTCGAGCAGCAGGGCCACTCCGACGGGGATCCGCGAGAGGGAGGCGAAGTAGAAGGCCTGGACGCCGGCGACGGCGACGAGGCCGAACCCCGCGAGGAGCAGGGGTTTGCGGCGCAGCAGGTCGCGATGGCGCCAGGCGAGGGGGGAGAGCACCAGCGCCGCCCCGCCCACCCGCAGCCAGACCATGTGCAGCGGGTCCAGGCCCGCCTCGATCAGCGGCTTCGCAGCCACTCCCGAACCACCGAACGCGAACGCCGAGACGACGGCCAGGCCGAGTCCCGCGTTCTTCCCAGACGCGTGCATCCGCACATCATGGCAGGGGGATGTCAGGAGTGTCAGGGGGGTGACACCTGTTGAGACGGACCCGAGACCCGTCGTGACCGGGGCCGTCGATTCTGACGATCCGTCAGCATTGCGCATTCGGTCCACCGGGGCTACGTTCCGCCGCACGTACCCGAGGAGATGGGGTGGGCCGCATGGCCGAAGTCACCGCGCACGCAACGATCGAGGCGTCCCCGGCAAGGCTCTGGGCCCAGCTGACGGACTGGCCGGCGTACGGCCGGTGGAGCGCGACGCACACCGGCTTCCCGAAGGGCGGGCCCGCGGCCCTCGCGCTCGGCGCGACCTTCGAGAAAAACATGAAGATGATGGGCTTCCCCGCCGAGGTCGTCTGGACGGTCTCGGAACTGGAGGAGGAACGGGTCCTCGCGCTCACCGGAAGGGGTCCCATGGGCGTGAACATCCTGACCCGCTACACCCTGGCCCCCGAAGGCGCCGCCACCGCCGTCCGGATCGACGGCGAGTTCACGGGAGCCGCCGTCTCCCTCATGGCGGGAAAGCTGAAGGACTCCGCGACCGCGGCCCTGGACGAGTCCCTGCGCAGGCTCGCGGGCCTGGTCACCTGAGACCGGCACGGCCGCCCGGCCGGACAGCGCGCCTCGCCCCGCCGCGGGAGCGCCCCGCGGGCGGACCCGCGGGGCACGCGTGCGACCGGCCGGCCGCCCGGCCACCCGGCCGCCCGCTCAGTGCTCGTCGGCCAGGATGAGGTAGAGCTTCTTCCGGGCCTCGCCGACCACCGCGAGCGCCTTCTCGCGCTGCTCGGGCGAGCCGGTCCTGAAGACCTGTGCGAACGCCTCCATGAAGCCGGCGCCGGCCTCCCGCACCTCGCGCACCGCCTCGACGTCGAAACCGCGCCCGGCGTCGGCCCAGGGCGCCTCGGGCCCCGACGCGGCCTCGTCGCGGCCGGCTTCGGTCAGCGCGAAGAGCTTCTTGCCGCCGTCGCTCTCACTGGCGATGAGGCCTTCGTCCTCCAGGAGCTGCAGGGTCGGGTAGACCGACCCGGGGCTCGGCTTCCAGGCCCCGCCGCTGCGCTCGCCGATCTCCTGGATCATCTCGTAGCCGTGCATCGGCCGGTCCCTGAGCAGCGCCAGGATCGAGGCCCGCACGTCTCCCCTCCTGGCCCGGCCGCGAGGTCCGCCGCGCCCGCCGCGGCCGCCGAAGGGGCCGCCGCCGAAGGGCGGCCCGAAGGGGCCGAAGGCCGCGCGGAGGCCGGGGAAGCCCTCCCGGCGGTGGGGGCCGCAGTGGCCGTGTCCGCGGCCACGGCCGTGCTCGTACGCGAAGCCCGCGCCGGGGCCGTGACCGTGTCGGTGCTGTCCGTTCGAACGCATGACTGCGCTCCTTTCATTCGGGCGGATCGTCCGCCGGGTGGCCGCTGATGCGGTACATCCACCATCGCTGATCCATCGCGATGCGTCAACGATATATCGGAAACTATCGCAGAAGAGTGCGGCGAGCAGGCCAGAGGTGCCGGATCGGCCTTTGTCTCCGGGCGGCGGACGGCCGTACCGTCGCCGCATGCGCCTCCGAATCGTCGACGCCTTCACCGACCGCCCCTTCCGCGGCAACCCCGCCGGCGTCCTGATCCTGGACGACGGCTTCCCGCCGGACGCCTGGCTCCGGCAGGTCGCCGCCGAGGTGAACCTGTCCGAGACCGCCTTCGCCCACCCGCTGCCCCCGGGCGGCGACGCCGACTGGGCGCTGCGCTGGTTCACCCCGACCGCCGAGGTCGACATGTGCGGCCACGCCACTCTGGCCACCGCGCACGTCCTCGCCTCGAACGGCCTCGCCGGCCGCGGCGGCCCGATCCGGTTCGGCGCACGCTGCGGTGTCCTCACCGCCCGAACCGCCGAGGACGGCACGATCACCCTGGACTTCCCCACCTCGTCCCTGACCCCGGTCGAGCCCGACGCCGCCGTCCGCGCCGCGCTCGGCACCGAGATCCGCTCCGTCCACGACACCTCGGAGCACATCGGGGACCTCCTCGTCGAGCTCGCCGACGAGGCCTCCGTACGCGGGCTCGCCCCGGACCTCGCCGCACTGCGCGGCTACGGGCGCCGCGGGGTCGTCGTCACCGCGCCGGCCGAGGACCCCTCCCGCGGGTACGACTTCGTCTCGCGCGGCTTCTTCCCCGCGTTCGGCATCGACGAGGACCCCGTGACGGGCAGCGCGCACACCGCGCTCGCGCCGTTCTGGGCCGCGCGCCTGGGCCGCACGCGGCTGACCGGCCTCCAGGGCGGCGCACGCCAGGGCCTCGTACGCGTCACCCTCGCCGGCGAGCGCACCCTCCTGGCGGGGCACGCGGTCACCGTCATCGACGGCGAGCTCCTGGCCCGCCCCTGACCGCTACGCGGGGGTGGGCAGCCAGCCGACCTCGCCGGCGAGCAGCGCGTACCCGCCGAACGCCACGATGTCGAGCAGGGAGTGCGCGACGACCAGCGGCCCCACCCGCCCCCACCGCCGGTAGGCGAGGACGAACACGGCGCCCATCACCATGTTCCCGATGAACCCGCCGATGCCCTGGTACAGGTGGTACGAGCCGCGCAGCACCGAGCTGGCGGCGAGCGCGGCCCACGGCGACCAGCCCAGCCGGTCCAGCCGGCGCAGCAGGTAGGCCAGCACGATGACCTCCTCCACGACGGCGTTCTGCACCGCGGAGAGGATCAGGACGGGGAACTTCCACCACACGTCGGGCAGCGCCTCCGGCTGCACGGTGAGATTGAACCCGCCCGCCTGCGCGGCCAGGTAGAACGCCAGCCCCGCGCTGCCGATCCCGGCGGCGACCAGCGCCCCGCGGGCGAGGTCGCCGCCGGGCCGGGTCCGGTCGAAGCCGAGGACCCGGAGCCCCGGCGCCCCCTCGCGGGTGAGCAGGTGGGCGACGAGCAGCACCGGCACGAGGGCGGTGGTGATGCCGAACAGCTGCCAGGCCAGGTCCAGCCAGGGCCGGCCGGGGGCGTACGAGCCGTTGAGGGTGGCGGCCTGGTCCTTGAGGGCGCCCGGCTTGGTCAGCGCGCCGATGAAGCTGATCAGCGACGAGACGGCGCTCGCCCCCAGGGACAGGGCGAGCACCAGCAGCGTCTCGGTCCGCAGCATCCGCCGCAGCCCGTCCTCCTGCAACGTTCCGACCACCGGCTCCGGCTGCGCCCGCACGTGAGTCTCCCGTTCCGCCCTGTGCTTCCGACCACCCCATACTGCCCCCTCGGGGGCGCGGCGGGATCACCGGAGGGCTCCGGCGGAACGGGGCCTCCCGCGGGCGGGGCGGGCGGCGTCAGCCCCGCTGCGCCGGCACCGGTGCCCGCGGTTCCTCCTCCACGAGCCCGACGGGCCAGGTGTGCACGGGGTCGCCCCTGTGCATCAGCTCGCTGTAGCGCCGGGTGATCGCGGCCAGCGCCGCGTCGCGGTCCATTCCGGCCGCGAGGGCCCGGTGGTAGGTGTCCACCTGCCAGGTGGCCCCGTTGACGCGGCGCCGGCAGCGCTCCTCGATGATGCCGAGGTAGTGGTCGCGGTCGGCGGGCTCGATGCCCCACGCGTCCAGTCCGGCCGCGGCCATCGGCAGGAGCTCGTCCAGGACGAGCCGTACCGCGGGCACGGCCGCCAGGCCCGCGCCGCGGCCGCGCCGGGGCCACCGCAGGCGCGCGTCGATCCCGTACCGGCAGGCCGCGTCGAAGTTGGCCTCCGCCTCGGCGAACGGCAGCCGGGTCCACACCGGCCGCTGCTCGTCCGCGAGGGTCCGGACGAGTCCGTAGTAGAAGGCGGCGTTCGCGACGACGTCGGCGACGGTCGGGCCGGCCGGCAGGACGCGGTTCTCCACGCGCAGGTGGGGCACCCCGTCCACGACCCCGTAGACGGGCCGGTTCCAGCGGTAGACGGTCCCGTTGTGCAGGACGAGTTCCTGCAGGCCCGGCACCCCGCCCTCGGCGAGGACCCGCAGCGGCTCCTCCGCGTCGCAGATGGGCAGCAGCGCGGGGAAGTAGCGGACGTTCTCCGCGAAGAGCTCCTGGACGGACTCCACCCACCGCTCCCCGAACCAGGTGCGCGGCCGCACGCCCTGCGCCTGGAGCTCGGGCGGCCGGGTGTCGGTGGCCTGCGTGAACAGCGGTGGCCGCGACTCGCGCCACAGCTCGTGCCCGAACAGGAACGGCGAGTTGGCGCCGACGGCTATCTGGACGGCGGTCGCGGCCTGCGCGGCGTTCCATACGTCGGAGAACCGGCCCGGCGTCACCTGCAGGTGCAGCTGCACCGAGGTGCAGGCCGCCTCCGGGACGATCGACCCGGTGCTCCAGACAAGGTGCTCCACCCCGTCGATGTCGAGGAGGAAGTCCTCCCCGCGCAGCATCAGGATCTGCTCGTTCAGCAGCGCGTACCGGTCCACCGCGGAGAGGTTGGCGGCGACCAGGTCGGAGCGGGCGAGCGTGGGCAGGATGCCGATCATCACCACCCCGGCGTCCATGTCCGCCGCCTGGCGGTGGGCGTAGCCGAGGCCCGCGCTCAGCTCCTCGGCGAGCTGGTCGAATACGCGGCCGCCGAGCCGGTGCGGGAGGACGTTCACCTCCAGGTTGAACATCCCCAGTTCCGTTTGGAAATCCTGGCTCGCAATGCGCTCGAGAACCTGCGCATTCACCATGCGCGGCATCCCGTCGGGCCCCGCGAGATTCAGCTCGATCTCCAGTCCCATCATGTTCTTGGGACGGTCGAACCTCTTCTCTGCCAGGAGCCGCTCCAGCCCCTCCAGGCACTCGTGGAGCTTCCTCCGGTACCGCCGTCGATCGGACAGGTCGAATCCGCCCGCCACGACCTTCTCCCCCATCGGAGCGTCCCTCCTCGAGTGGCGCCGCCCGGCTTCCGGGCGCACGTGTACGGTCGATGATGCCCCGGAGGCGTGATCGATAACGCGGCGGCGGCAGCCGGAGCGGGAGGCGTGCGCCGGATTGGCCGAAGGGCGCCATGGCACATTCGCCTGGCAAGTCACTGTATGCAAATTCCGCATCGCCTTTGCCGGTTGCGGTTAATCGGCGCTTTCCAGCCGAGCCCCGGTCCGGTAACCTCCGAGGTCAGCGCGACGTGTTCGCGCGAAGACGGCATGAATGCCGGCTCAGTGGGACCGGTAAGCGCCTTGCCGGCAATAGCCCGGACAGCTAGCCGAAACACTGTGTGAACACATGTCGTATAAACTCCGCAAACGAGGCAGAGAGTTGGCGCGCGGCCATTGCCCCTCAGCCCCCCTCTGGCCCCAGAATGCGACAGCGCCGCCCCTGCACCCCGCCCCGATCCACAGGTCTCCCAACCGAGAGGCGACCCACCATGCCGCTGCATGTCCCCCCGGCTCCCGCGCACGCCCTGCGCAGCGTCCTCGCGGCACTCGGTTCCCCCGCGGCCGTCGCGGCGGGAACCCCCGCCCTGCGCGCCCATCAGGGTCCCCTGACCGCCGAACTGCCGCTGCCCGTCCACGTGCTGGACCGGCTCGGCGTCTCCCAGCCGGGCACGCCGGCCCGCCCGCCGCGGACCCGGCTCGTCGGGTGGCGCTTCCTGATCCGCGGCGGCGACCGGCACGTCGCCGCGGCGGACGTCCGGCTGACCGCGGACGGCTGGGCCTTCTCCCACTTCTTCGAGGGCCCGTACGTCGCGGCCACGGAACGGGCCCTGCGCCAGGCGGAGTCGCTGGGCAAGGGGTACCAGCCCCGGCTGCTGTCGGTGCCGGAGCTGTACATGCTGACGCTGTGGCTGCACGGGGCCGTCGGGGCCGACGCCTCCTCCGGCCTGCCGGCCGCCTCCGACCTGCTGGTCCCGCTCGCGCCCGCCCCTCCGGGGATCGCCGCCTACCGGCCGCACCCGGTGTCGGAGCTGCTGCCGGTGATGACCCACCGGCTGACCCAGCCGGCCCCCCCGGTGCGCCCCACACTGGCCACTCCCGCCGCTCCGGCCGCCTGACGGAGCCGGCTCCCGCCCGTATGGCCCATTCGGCCTAGCCCAGCCGGGCCACCTGCGAACCATCCCAATTGACAGGGGAGTTGAGCTGAACCGCCCGCACGAGTGATGCGTCATCAATCTGTGAGGACAGCTCCCGGAAATCCCTGCGGACTCGAGTCCGTGGGGCAACACTGGGACCCTGACCGCATCTAGTCGTCGACAACGGGGGGCGGCCATGAACCAGGTATCGAGCCGCAGCACACAGACCACACCGCAGCGAAAGAACGCATCCATGTGCCAGCACCAGCCAGCGTGCCCGTCAGCCGACTCCGCCGACCGGGAGGCCGCCAAGCCCGTGGCGAACCACCCGGAGCAGGGCTGGAGCCTGCTGTGCAACGGCGTCCTGCTCTTCGAGGACACCGGTGAGCTGCTGCCGGACGGGCAGATCATCGCCCCGCACCGGCCGCTCGCGGCGGCGCGGGCCGCGGCCTAGCCGGAACAGCGCGGAGCAGCACGGAACCGACGGTAGACGGCCGGCCCGGGAGCGTCGCTCCCGGGCCGGCCTTTGTGTCAGGTCCGCGCGGCCCCGGGGCCGGGGCCGCGCCGAAGAGGACCTCAGTTGTCGTACTCGTCCAGCGGAGGGCAGGAGCAGACGAGGTTGCGGTCGCCGAAGGCGCCGTCGATACGGCGCACCGGCGGCCAGTACTTCTCGGCGGCGGAGACGCCGCCGGGGAAGACGGCCTCGTCGCGGGTGTACGGGTGGTTCCACTCGCCGCCCAGCGCCGCCGCGGTGTGCGGGGCGTTGGCGAGCGGGTTGTCCCCGGTCGGCCACTCGCCGGAGGCGACCTTCTCGATCTCGGCGCGGATCGCGATCATGGCGTCGCAGAACCGGTCGATCTCGGTGAGGTCCTCGGACTCGGTCGGCTCGATCATCAGGGTGCCGGCCACCGGGAAGGACATGGTCGGCGCGTGGAAGCCGTAGTCGATCAGGCGCTTGGCGATGTCGTCGACGCTGACGCCGGTCGACTTCGACAGCGGGCGCAGGTCGATGATGCACTCGTGCGCGACCAGGTTGCCCGGGCCGGTGTAGAGGACCGGGAAGTGCGGCTCCAGGCGCTTGGCGATGTAGTTCGCGCCGAGCACCGCGACCTGCGTGGCCCGCTTGAGGCCCTCGCCGCCCATGAGGCGCACGTACGACCAGGAGATCGGCAGGATGCCGGCCGAGCCCCACGGGGCGGCCGAGATCGGGCCGACGCCGGTCTCGGGGCCGGCGGTGGGCTGCAGCGGGTGGTTCGGCAGGTAGGGGGCGAGGTGGGCGCGGACGCCGACCGGGCCGACGCCGGGGCCGCCGCCGCCGTGCGGGATGCAGAACGTCTTGTGGAGGTTCAGGTGCGAGACGTCGCCGCCGAAGTGGCCCGGCTTGGCGAGGCCGACCAGGGCGTTGAGGTTGGCGCCGTCGACGTAGACCTGGCCGCCGGCCTCGTGGACCTGGGCGCAGATGTCGGCGACGTGCTCCTCGAAGACGCCGTGCGTCGACGGGTAGGTGATCATCAGCACGGCGAGTTCGTCGCGGTGCTGCTCGATCTTGGCGCGCAGGTCGTCGGCGTCGACCTCGCCGTCGTCGGCGGTCTTGACGACCACGACCTTCATGCCGGCCATCACGGCGCTGGCGGCGTTGGTGCCGTGCGCGGAGGACGGGATGAGGCAGACGGTGCGCTGCTCGTCGCCGTTGGCGCGGTGGTAGGCGCGGACGGCGAGCAGGCCCGCGAGCTCGCCCTGGGAGCCGGCGTTCGGCTGGATGGAGACCTTGTCGTAGCCGGTGACCTCGGAGAGACGTTCCTCCAGCTCGCGGATGAGCGTGAGGTAGCCCTCGGCCTGCTCGACCGGGGCGAAGGGGTGCAGCTGGCCGAACTCGGGCCAGGTCACCGGCTCCATCTCGGTCGTCGCGTTGAGCTTCATGGTGCAGGAGCCCAGCGGGATCATGCCGCGGTCCAGCGCGTAGTCCTTGTCGGCGAGCTTGCGCAGGTAGCGCAGCATCGCGGTCTCGGAGCGGTGCTGGTGGAAGACCGGGTGGGTCAGGTACGCGTCCGAGCGGAGCAGCTCCTCGGGCAGCGCGTCGGCGGTGGCGGCGTCGAGGACCTCGATGTCCGCGGTGACGCCGAAGGCGGCCCAGACGGCCTCGACGTGGGCGCGCAGGGTGGTCTCGTCGCAGGAGACGGAGACGTGGTCGGCGTCGGCCTGGAAGACGTTGACGCCGTGGCGGCGGGCGGCGGCGACGACCTCGGCGGCCTTGCCGGGGACCCGCGCGGTGAGCGTGTCGAAGAAGGAGCCGTGGACGATCTCGACCCCGCCGGCCTGGAGGCCGGCGGCGAGCAGCGCCGCGTAGCGGTGGGTGCGGCGGGCGATCGTCCGCAGGCCCTCGGGCCCGTGGTAGACGGCGTACATCCCGGCCATCACGGCGAGCAGCACCTGCGCGGTGCAGATGTTGCTGGTGGCCTTCTCGCGGCGGATGTGCTGCTCGCGGGTCTGCAGGGCCAGGCGGTAGGCCTTGTTGCCGTCCGCGTCGACGGACACGCCGACGAGGCGGCCGGGCAGCGAGCGGGCGTGCTTGTCCTGGACGGCCATGTAGCCGGCGTGCGGTCCGCCGAAGCCCATCGGGACGCCGAAGCGCTGCGTGGTGCCGACGGCGATGTCGGCGCCCAGCGAGCCGGGCGAGGCCAGCAGCGTCAGGGCGAGCAGGTCGGCGGCGACGGCGACGATCGCGCCGAGCTCGTGGGCCCGGTCGATGAGCGGCTTGATGTCGCGGACGGCGCCGGAGGCGCCCGGGTACTGGAGCAGCACGCCGAAGACACCGCGCTCGGCGATCTCGGCGGGGATGCCCTCGGAGAGGTCGGCGACGACGACGTCGATGCCGATCGGCTCCGCGCGGGTCTCGATGACCGCGATGGTCTGCGGCAGGGCGTCGGCGTCCACGAGGAAGACGCTGCCCTTGGCGCGGCCGACGCGGCGGGCGAGGGTCATGGCCTCGGCGGCCGCGGTGCCCTCGTCGAGGAGCGAGGCGCCGGAGGTCGGCAGGCCGGTCAGCTCGGCGACGACGGTCTGGAAGTTCAGGAGCGCCTCGAGGCGGCCCTGGGAGATCTCGGGCTGGTACGGGGTGTACGCCGTGTACCAGGCGGGGTTCTCCATGACGTTGCGCAGGATCACCGGCGGGGTGAACGTCCCGTAGTAGCCGAGGCCGATCATGGGGGTGAGGACCTCGTTGCGGGCGGCGAGGCTCCGCAGCTCGGCCAGCACCTCGGCCTCGGTCCGCGCCTCCGGGAGGTCCAGCGCGGCCGCGCTCTTGATCACATCCGGCACCGCGGCAGCGGTCAGTTCGTCCAGCGAGCCGAAGCCCACGTGGGCGAGCATCTTGGCCTGCGCCTCGGCGTCCGGGCCGATGTGGCGCTGCTCGAAGGGAATGCCTCGCTCCAGCTGGGAGAGCGGAATGCGGTTGGCGGTCATGTACGGAGGCCTCCTGGGTCGTACGACCTGCGAGGGGCACCACGGCGCGGGCGCCCGGACGGCCTCCCCCTCTGTCATCTCAACCTGAGAGCTTCACCGGGCCCCTGCGGAGTGCTCCGCGGGGATCCGGCTTTCACCGTCGGTGAGGAGGGGGAACCGGCACGCGCCCGGGACCCGCTCCTGCTTTCCAGAGTGGCCTCGTCCGTGCGGTACGTATGCCTGAGAGATTCCGGGGAGGATTTGCTCCTTCGGCGCCTCCGTCGAGCTCGGTGGAGGACTCTCCCGCACAGGGTCGTCAGCCGCTACCCAGCCTACCAGCGCGCTTCCCGGGCCTCCTTCGAGTGGCCCCCCACCCGGAAATGCCCTTTTGTTGGTCATAGCGGAGAGTTGCGACCTCGTGGAGGTGACCGTGCAGACCGACATCGACCCGCGCACCCTGATCGGCCGCAAGGCGTTCGACCGCAACGGTGCGAAGATCGGCACCGTCGACGAGGTCTACCTCGACGACGCGACGGGCGTCCCCGAGTGGGCGGCCGTCCGGACCGGTTTGTTCAGCCGCGACGCTTTCGTCCCGCTGGAGCCGAGCGAACTGGTCGGCGACTCCCTGCGGGTGCCCTTCGAGCGCTCCCTGATCAGGAACGCCCCCGACTTCGGCGTGGGCCGGCACCTCTCCCCCGAGCAGGAGCTCCAGCTGTACCACCACTACGGCCTGGACGTGACCCTGCCGTCGGAGATCGCCTCCCGGGGTGATTTCGGCCACCTGGCCTCCGGCGACCGGGACGAGGAGTAGTCCTCACGGCGCGCCCGGGCCCGCACCGGCCCCCTCGGCGGACTCCGCGGAGGGGGCTTCGCCGTGTCCCACGAGGGGCAGCGGGTCGGAGGGGGCCAGGTCGGGGTCGTCGACGCGGAAGGTGCGGACCCGGCCCGGCGGGGATCCCGGCCGCTCGAAGCGCACGGTCACGCGGCCGACGCCGCTGCCCTGCACCCACCCCGGCCCGTACACGGCGTGCGAGACGTCGGTGCCGGCCGGCCAGTGCCGCTCGCGGGCGGGCTCGGCCACCCCGTCCGCCCCGCTGCCCCCAGGGC
>NZ_RPSE01000173.1:0-11934 GCF_003949955.1 Streptomyces sp. WAC05292 | reverse complement strand
GAAGGGTGCGGGGGAGGCCTTGCGGCCAGGCGAGGGCAGGGCGGGGTCGGGGGCGGTGGTCGTGTGCGGCATGCACCCAGGTTCCGTGGCGGCGGGCCGCCCGGTCCAACACCTCTTCCCCGCCCACTCACCGCATCCTGTTGTTAGTCTCGGCGCGTGAATCCCCGTGACGTCGACCCCCGGCTGCTGCGCGGCTTCCTCGCGGTCGCCGAGGAGCTGCACTTCACGCGCGCCGCCGCCCGCCTCTACACCGCCCAGCAGGCCCTCAGCCGCGACGTGCGCCGCCTCGAACAGGGCCTCGGCACCGCCCTGTTCACCCGCACCACCCGCGCCGTCGAGCTGACCGCCGACGGCGAGCGGCTGCTTCCGCTGGCCCGGCGGGTGCTCGCCGCCCACGAGGAACTCGCCGCCGCCTTCGCCGGCCCCCGCCCGCTCCTCGTCGACGTCAACACCGACGGCCCCAGCAGCGCCCGCACCGTCCTGGACCGGGCCCGCGAACTCGCCCCGGACTGCGAGCTGATGGCCCGCTTCGAGAGCGGCCTCACGCACGCCGCCGCCGAGGTCGCCGCCGGCCGGCTGGACGTGGCGTTCGGCTACGTCCACGGCCTGGAGCCCGCGCTGCGCGGCCGCCTCGACCACATGCCCGTACGCTACGAGCCGCTCGCCGCGCTCCTGCCCCACGGGCACCCGCTGGCCGACCCGCCCGGCGCCCCCCTGCCGGTCGGCGCGCTCGCCGGGGAACACGTGTACGCGGGCGCCGGCAACCCGCGCACCCTGGAGTGGACCCGGCTCGCCCGCGAGCTCTTCGAAGGCCGCGGCATCGCCCTCGCCCCGCCCGCCCCGGTCGCCATCGGCAAGGAGGAATTCCGCCGCGTGATGGCCAAGACCCGCACCCCGGTCCTCGTCACCGTCGACTTCACCGACCTGCCCGCCTGCACCAAGCGGCCGCTGGCCGACCCGCTGCCGCTGTCCCCCCTGTCGATGGTGTGGCGCAGGGGCTTCGCCCACCCGGGCCTCGACGCGCTGCGCCGCGCCGCCCGGGGCCTCGCCGCCGAACGCGGCTGGCTGGAGGTGCCCCCCGGCAGCTGGCTGCCCGCCGCAGCGCTCACAGGGCCGCCCGGCAGCGGGTGAGTGCAAGGTTTCCCGCCGGTCATCCGGCGGGGACCGGGGCCGAAACGCGCCGTTCCTAACGTCGTCCGCACGGACCGACGGCAGTGGAGGCCTGTGATGACCCGTACGACCGCACCGCGCAAGGGGGGCCGCTGGATCGAGCGGTGGGACCCGGAGGACGAGACGTTCTGGAAGGAGACCGGCGAGCGGATCGCCCGACGCAACCTGCTGTGGTCGGTGGTCAGCGAGCACATCGGCTTCTCCATCTGGTCGCTGTGGTCGGTGATGGTGCTGTTCATGGGGCCCGAGTACGGGATCGACCCCGCCGGCAAGTTCTTCCTGATCGCCACCGCCACCTGCGTCGGCGCCCTCGTCCGCATCCCGTACACCTTCGCCGTCGGCCGGTTCGGCGGCCGGAACTGGACCGTCGTCAGCGCCGTGCTGCTCCTCGCGCCGACCACGGCGGCGCTGGTCGTCATGGAGCCCGGGACCCCGTACGGCGTGTTCCTCGCCGTGGCGGCCCTGACCGGTGTCGGCGGCGGCAACTTCGCCTCCTCCATGACGAACATCAACGCCTTCTTCCCGCTGCGGAAGAAGGGCTGGGCGCTCGGCCTGAACGCCGGCGGCGGCAACATCGGCGTGCCCGTCGTGCAGCTCGCCGCGCTCCTCGTCATCGGGACCGCGGGCGCCGGCCACCCGCGGGTGCTCCTCGCCTGCTACCTGCCGCTGATCGTCCTCGCGGCCGTCCTCGCCCTGCTGCGGATGGACAACCTCGCGCCGCTCCGCAACGACGGCGGCGCGCTGCGCGAGGCCGCCCGCGAGCGGCACACCTGGCTGATGGCGCTGCTGTACGTCGGCAGCTTCGGCTCCTTCATCGGCTACAGCTTCGCCTTCGGGCTGGTGCTGCAGACGCAGTTCGGCCGGACCCCGCTCCAGGCCGCCTCGCTCACCTTCGTCGGGCCGCTCCTCGGCTCGCTGGCCAGGCCCGTCGGCGGGGCGCTCGCCGACCGGTTCGGCGGGGCCCGCATCACCCTCGGCGGCTTCGTCGCGATGGCCGCCGCGACCGGTGTCGTCATCCACGCCTCGCTGCGGGAGTCGCTGCCGCTCTTCCTCGTCGGGTTCACCGCCCTGTTCGCCCTCAGCGGCATCGGCAACGGCTCCACCTACAAGATGATCCCGGGGATCTTCCAGGCGCAGGCCCTGGCCCGCGGCATGTCCGGCGAGGCCGCCGCCGCGTACGGGCGCAGGCTCTCCGGCGCCGCCATGGGCCTGATCGGGGCGGTGGGCGCGCTCGGCGGACTGGGCATCAACCTCGCCTTCCGCGAGGCGTTCCGCACCACCGGGTCCGGCACCGGGGCCTTCGCCGCCTTCCTCGCCTGCTACGCCGTGTGCTGCGCCGTCACATGGGCGGTATACCTTCGCCGGCCCGCGGGACCGGCCCGCCCGGAGCCCGAGGCCGAGAGGAAGCCGCAGCTCACCTCCGTGTAACGGCGGTTAACGGCCCGGAAATACGGCGGAACCGGCCCTGACACGCAGAGTTGACAGGCTCGGTTCCGTCACGCGGCACCCGCGCCGCGAACGTGCTAAAGAGCCACCGCCGAGGCAGGTCACCATGGACGACGACACGCACCCCGCCGCTCCCGCCACCGCCGCTCCCGAGCCCGCCGGGCCGGGGGCCGGGCCGGGGCCGCTGCCGGGTTCACCGTCGGAGTCACCGCGGCCCGCCGCGCGGACGAGCTGATCGCCCTGCTGCGCCGCCGCGGGGCCGCCGTCCTGCACGCCCCCGCCCTGCGGATCGTCCCGCTCGCCGACGACAGCGAACTCCTCGCCGCCACCGAGCAGCTGCTGGACCGGGCGCCCGACGCCGTCGTCGCCACCACCGCGATCGGCTTCCGCGGCTGGATCGAAGCCGCCGACGGCTGGGGCATCGGCGAGGAGCTGCTGCGCCGCCTCCGGGCCGCCGAACTCCTCGCCCGCGGGCCCAAGGTCAAGGGAGCCATCCGGGCCGCCGGGCTCGTCGAGGCCTGGTCCCCGCAGTCCGAATCCCTCGCCGAGGTCCTCGACCGGCTCCTCGCCGCCGGCGTCGCCGGCCGCCGCATCGCGATCCAGCTGCACGGCGAACCCCTCCCCGGGTTCGTCGAGGCGCTGCGGGCCGGCGGCGCCGACGTCGTCGTCGTCCCCGTCTACCGCTGGATGGCCCCCGAAGACCCTGCCCCCCTCGACCGGCTGCTGGACGCGGTCGCCGCCGGCGCCGTCGACGCCGTCAGCTTCACCTCCGCCCCCGCCGCCGCCTCGCTGCTCGCCCGCGCCGAGGAGCGCGGCCTGTCCGAGCAGGTGCTCGGCGCCCTGCGCGGCCCCGTCCTGCCGGCCTGCGTCGGCCCCGTGACCGCCGTACCGCTCCAGGCCCGCGGCATCGACACCGTGCAGCCCGACCGGTACCGCCTCGGACCCCTCGTGCAGCTGCTGTGCCGGGAACTGCCCGGCCGCGCCAAGACCCTGCCCGTCGCCGGCCACCGCCTGGAGATCCGCGGCCACGCCGCCCTCGTCGACGGGGGGCTGCGCCCCGTCCCCCCGGCCGGCATGGCCCTGCTGCGGGCCCTCGCCCGGCAGCCGGGCTGGGTCGTCGCCCGCGCCGAGCTGCTGCGCGCCCTGCCCGGCGCCGGCCGGGACGAGCACGCCGTCGAGACGGCCATGGCCCGCCTGCGCGGCGCCCTCGGCACCCCGAACCTCATCCAGACCGTCGTCAAACGCGGCTACCGGCTGGCCCTCGACGCCGGCGAGTGCACACCGGCCCGCTGACCGCCCCGGTCCGCGCCCGCCCCTTGGACACGGCGGCCGGGCCGGGCTACCGTGCCCCGATGATCATCGACGGGGTGGGGGTGCGGTACGCCGAGCCGGGCGACGCCGCCGCGCTGGCCGACGTACTCGCGCGCAACCGGGCGTACATGGCGCCCTTCGAACCCTGGCGGTCCGAGGTGTTCTACACCGAGGCCGGCCAGCGCGCCCGCATCGAGGGACTGCTCGCCGAATGCGACGCGGGGCGCCTCCACCCGTTCGTGATCACCGATGCCGCCACCGACGCACCCATCGGCATGATCAACCTGGGGAACGTCTCCCTCGGCCCCTTCCGCAGCGGCGGCGTCGGCTACTGGCTCGACCAGGCCCACACCGGCCGCGGCGCCGCCACCGCGGCACTGCAGGAGGTCTGCCGGATCGCCCGCGACGACCTGCGCCTGCACCGGGTGGAGGCGTCGACCCTCGTCGACAACCCCGCCTCCCAGCGGGTCCTCGCCAAAGCCGGCTTCAGCCGGATCGGCCTCGCCCCCGGCTACCTCCACATCAACGGCGCCTGGCGCGACCACGTCCTCTTCCAGCGCCTCCTGAACGACGACCCGCCGCCGTAGCCCGGGGCCGCACCCCGCCGCCCGTACGGGGGGTTCCGCATCCACCGCGGGCGCGGCACTCTGAAAGGCGCGTCCCTCGACACGAGGCGGTGACGGGCATGTGGTTCGACTCCGGGCGCGTGTGCCTGGACCTGGTGGCCACCTCCTCCGCCCCCGCGGGCGCCGAGGAGCTGTACGACGGCGACGAGCTGCGGCTGTGGCTCGCCGGAGCCGGGCTCGTGCCCGACCGGACGCCGCTCGCCCGCGTCGGCCCCGACTGGGTCGCGGCCTTCCGGGCCCTGCGCGCCGACGTGGCCTGCCTCGTGCGCGCCGCGCTCGCCGGAGGCTCCCCCGACGGGGGCGCACTCGCCCGGGTCAACGCGCTGGCCGCCGGCCCACCCCCGGGCCTGTGCGCCGTCCAGGACCGCGAAGGGCACCTCGTACGGGAGCTGTGCGGGGGCGTCGAGTGCGGGGCGCTGCTCGCCGCGGTCGCCCGCGACGCGGTGGAACTGCTGACGGACCCCGGCGACCGGGCCCTGCTGCGGTGCTGCTCCTCGACCGGCTGCACCCGCATCTACCTGGACACTTCCCGCGGGCACCGGCGCCGCTGGTGCTCCAGCGAGCTGTGCGGCAACCGGGAGCGCGTCGCCCGCCACCGCCGCCGCAGGACCTCCGCCCGGACCGGGCGGTGATCTTCCCCCGGCCACCGGAACGGGCGTGCGGACAGGGTGCGGCTTCGCGTACGGTTGACGGTCGCCCATGCACGTCAGAAGGGGGCCTTGGTGGCCGCGCAGGATGCCGCTGTCGACAACACGGCGGATTCCGTCCGCGATCGGGAGATCGCGATCGAGCAGACACACCTGGACCGGGTGTACCGGCGGCTCGAGGAGAAGATCGACGAGGCCGAGTTCCTCATGAACGACGCGGCCAAGCGGGGCCAGGTCGGCACGCCCGGCGCGCTCGCCGAGCGCGACGCCCAGGTCTTCCGGGCCGGGATCCACCTCAACCGGCTGAACAACGAGTTCGAGGACTTCCTCTTCGGCCGCATCGACCTGCTGCTCGGAAGGGACGGCGAGCGCGGCCCGGACGGCGCCCACACCTCCGTCGAGCCGGCCGACGACGCGATCCGCGAGGACCTCACCGCCGACATCGCCGAGACCCTGCACATCGGCCGCATCGGCGTCCTCGACGCCGACTACTCGCCGCTGGTCATCGACTGGCGGGCGCCGGCCGCCGCCCCGTTCTACCGGTCCACGCCCAAGGAGCCGGGCCGGGTCGTCCGCCGCCGCGTCATCCGGTCCAAGGGGCGCCGCGTCCTCGGCGTCGAGGACGACCTGATGCGCCCCGAGGTCACCGCCTTCCTCGACGGGCGGGAGCTGCCCGCGATCGGCGACGGCGCCCTGATGGCCGCCCTCGGCCGGGCCCGCACGCACTCCATGCGCGACATCGTCTCCTCCATCCAGGCGGAGCAGGACCTCGTCATCCGCGCGCCCGCCGCGTCCGTCGCCGAGGTCGCGGGCGGCCCCGGCACCGGCAAGACCGCCGTCGCCCTGCACCGCGCCGCCTACCTCCTCTACCAGGACCGGCGCCGCTACTCCGGCGGCATCCTGATCGTCTCGCCGACCCCGCTGCTCGTCGCGTACACCGAGGGCGTCCTGCCCTCCCTCGGCGAGGAGGGCCAGGTCGCCATCCGCGCGCTGGGCTCGCTCGTCGACGGCGCGGAGGCGACCGCGTACGACGAGCACGCCGTGGCCCGCGTCAAGGGCTCCTCCCGGATGCTCAAGGTGCTCCGCAAGGCCGTCCGCGGCGCGCTCGAACTGGGCGGCGCCCCCGAACGGCTGCGTGTCGTGGCGTTCTCCCGCCGCGTCGAGCTGGAGGCGGACGAGCTGGACCGGATCCGGCAGAACGCCCTCGGCGGCACCGCCCCGGCCAACCTGCTGCGCCCGCGCGCCCGCAAGCTGCTGCTGGACGCCCTGTACGCGAAGACGGGCGCGGCCGGCCGGCACAGCGACCCGGAGCTGGCCGCCGAGCTGCGGCAGGCCTTCGACGAGGACGTCTCCACCGAGGACGCCTTCATCGACTTCCTGAACGCCTGGTGGCCCGAGCTCACCCCGCGCGCCGTGCTCGCCGCGATGGCCGACGAGCGGCGCCTGGGCCGCTGGGCGCGCCGCGTCCTCACCCCGCGCGAGGTCCGCCGCCTGGCCCGGTCGCTGCGGCGGGTCGGGCCGGCCGGGCAGGGCCCGCTGTCCGTGCACGATGTCGCGCTGCTGGACGAGCTCCAGCAGCTGCTCGGCGCCCCGGCGCGGCCGAAGCGGAAGCGGGAGGCGGACCCGCTGGACCAGCTCACCGGCCTGCAGGAGCTGATGCCGGTGCGCGAGGAGAGCCAGTGGGAGCGGGCGGAGCGGATCGCCGCCGAGCGCACCGAGTACGCGCACGTCATCGTGGACGAGGCGCAGGACCTGACGCCGATGCAGTGGCGGATGGTGGGCCGCCGCGGGCGGCACGGCACCTGGACGGTGGTCGGCGATCCGGCGCAGTCCTCCTGGATCGACCCGGAGGAGGCGGCCGCGGCCCGCGACGAGGCGCTGGGGACCCGGCCGCGCCGGCGGTTCACCCTGACGGTGAACTACCGCAACCCGGCCGAGGTCGCCGAGATCGCGGCCCGTGTGCTGAAGCTGGCCATGCCCGGGATGGAGCCGCCGTCCGCGGTGCGCTCGACGGGCCTCACGCCGCGGTTCGCCGTCGCCGGGGACGACCTGGGGGCGGCGGTGCGGGAGGAGGCCCGGCGGCTGCTGGAGCAGGTGGACGGCACGGTGGGCGTGGTCGTCTCCATGGAGCGGCGCGAGGAGGCGGCGGGCTGGCTCGCCGACCTCGGCGAGCGGGCGGTGGCGCTGGGCAGCCTGGAGGCCAAGGGCCTGGAGTACGACGCGACGGTGGTGGTCTCCCCGGCGGAGATCGCCGGCGGCAACAGCCGCGAGGAGGTCGAGGCGGGCGAGTTCCCCGCGGGCCTGCGCGTGCTGTACGTGGCGCTCACCCGGGCGACGCAGCAGCTGACGGTGGTCTCCACCGAGCGGGACGCCCCGGACGCGTCGGGCCTGCCCTCGCTGCTGAGCCCGTAGGGGCGCCGCAGGTGCCGCGGCCCGCGGGCCCGGCGGCCGCGGCGGCGCCGGTCCGCGGGGGTAGGCCACACGCGTGGCGGCGCGAGCGGGACTCGACCGGCGGGGGACCGCCCCGGCGGATCCTTTGTTAGCCTGGGTACGACACCGGCTCGATCCAAGCCCCCGGGCCCAACCTTCGTCGCTTCGAGCGACCACTTGCCGCGAGGCGAGCATGGCGGGTCGGTGTCGCAGCTTCAGGGTCCGCGCCCCTCACCACGAGGGGCGCGGACCCTTTTTCGCGTCCCGGACGGGTTCCGCGCCTCCGGCTTATCTCGTATGGTGGAAGAGTTCTTCCGAAATTCGTAGCTGGTTACCGGCTACCGGTCAGTAGGTGGGACGATCGGACAACAGGCCCCGCCGCACGCAAAAGCAGCGGGCCTGTGCACAGACGTGAAAACAGGGACAGAAGAGGAAACACGGCCATGGCAACGGCGCCCAGCGTCTCGTACTCGATGACGGTCCGCCTGGAGGTGCCCGCGAGCGGAACCGCGGTCTCCCAGCTCACCACGGCCGTGGAGTCGTCCGGCGGGTCGGTCACCGGCCTCGACGTGACCGCGTCCGGCCACGAGAAGCTCCGCATCGACGTCACCATCGCCGCGACCTCCACCGCCCACGCCGACGAGATCGTCGACAAGCTGCGCGGCATCGAGGGCGTCAGCCTCGGCAAGGTCTCCGACCGCACCTTCCTGATGCACCTCGGCGGCAAGATCGAGATGGCGTCCAAGCACCCCATCCGCAACCGCGACGACCTGTCGATGATCTACACCCCCGGCGTGGCCCGCGTCTGCATGGCGATCGCCGAGAACCCCGAGGACGCCCGCCGCCTCACGATCAAGCGCAACTCCGTCGCAGTCGTGACGGACGGCTCCGCCGTGCTGGGCCTCGGCAACATCGGCCCGAAGGCCGCCCTGCCGGTCATGGAGGGCAAGGCCGCCCTCTTCAAGCGGTTCGCCGGCATCGACGCCTGGCCGATCTGCCTGGACACCCAGGACACCGACGAGATCGTCTCCATCGTCAAGGCCATCGCCCCCGGCTTCGCCGGCATCAACCTGGAGGACATCTCCGCGCCGCGCTGCTTCGAGATCGAGGCACGCCTGCGCGAGGCCCTCGACATCCCCGTCTTCCACGACGACCAGCACGGCACCGCGATCGTCGTCCTCGCCGCCCTCACCAACGCACTGCGCGTCGTGGGCAAGGCAGTTGGGGACGTGAAGGTCGTCATGTCGGGCGCCGGCGCGGCCGGCACGGCCATCCTGAAGCTGCTCCTGGCCGCCGGCGTGAAGAACGTCGTCAGCGCCGACATCCACGGCGTCGTGCACGCGGGGCGCCCGGACCTGGTCGACGCCGCCGAGGACTCGCCGCTGTGCTGGATCGCCGCGAACACCAACCCCGAGGGCTACACCGGCACGTTGAAGGAGGCCGTCGTCGGCGCCGACGTGTTCATCGGCGTCTCCGCCCCGAACGTGCTCAGCGGGGAGGACGTCGCCGCGATGGCCGAGGGCGCGATCGTGTTCGCGCTCGCGAACCCCGACCCGGAGGTCGACCCGGCGGTCGCCCGCCAGACGGCCGCCGTCGTCGCCACCGGCCGCTCCGACTTCCCGAACCAGATCAACAACGTGCTGGTCTTCCCGGGCGTCTTCCGCGGCCTGCTGGACGCGCAGTCCCGCACCGTGAACACCGACATGATGCTCGCCGCCGCGACCGCCCTCGCCGATGTCGTCGGCGAGGACGAGCTGAACGCGAACTACATCATCCCTTCCGTCTTCAACGACAAGGTCGCGGGCGCGGTCGCCGGCGCCGTCCGCAAGGCCGCCCAGAGCGCGACCGCCGCTGTGACGACGCCCACGTCCGCCTGACGGGCGTCCCGGCGCGTCGCGGGATGCAGCCCGGGCGGGCCCCCTCTAGTGTTGCGGGGATGCCCACGAGGACCGGGACGCGCAATCCCACCAGTGCGGACGGAGCGTCACCGGGGCGTGACTGTGGCGCTTTTCGTGTGACCCTGGCGGGTGCCGGATTGGCGTTCCCGCCGCTGGTGGGGGCAGGATGCGTAACCGGGCGCGAGGGTCTGACGTTCAGACCCGGGTCCGGGCACTGTCCGAGGGCCCTGGCAGCATCGGCTTCGATCTCACGCCTCCAAGGCAAGTTGAACACGGGAGTACAACATGAACCGCAGTGAGCTGGTGGCCGCTCTGTCCGAGCGCGCCGAGGTGACCCGCAAGGACGCCGACGCCGTTCTGGCCGCGCTCGCCGAGACCGTCGGCGAGATCGTCGCCAAGGGCGACGAGAAGGTCACCATCCCCGGCTTCCTGACCTTCGAGCGCACCCACCGTGCCGCTCGCACCGCGCGCAACCCGCAGACCGGCGACCCGATCCAGATCCCGGCCGGCTACAGCGTGAAGGTCTCCGCGGGCTCCAAGCTCAAGGAAGCCGCCAAGGGCAAGTAGTTCCGCCCTCGTGCCGAGCGCCGCGCAGGCGCCCGGCACGGCAGGTTGCGGAGAACGCCGAAGGGCGGCCACCCCGCGGGGTGGCCGCCCTTCGGCCTGTCTGCCGCCCGGTCCGGCCGCTTGCCCGGTCCGGGCCCGGCAGGGCCCCCGCAGGGGCCCTGGACGCCTCAGACGAGGTCGCCGCCGGGGAGCTCGACCTTCGCGCCGAGCTCGACGAGCTTCTCCATGAAGTTCTCGTAGCCGCGGTTGATCAGGTCGATGCCGTGCACCCGGGAGGTGCCCTCGGCCGCCAGCGCCGCGATCAGGTACGAGAACCCGCCGCGCAGGTCGGGGATGACCAGGTCGGCGCCCTGCAGCCGGGTCGGGCCGGAGACGACCGCCGAGTGCAGGAAGTTGCGCTGGCCGAAACGGCACGCGGAGCCGCCCAGGCACTCGCGGTACAGCTGGATGTGCGCGCCCATCTGGTTCAGCGCCGAGGTGAAGCCGAGCCGGGACTCGTACACCGTCTCGTGGACGATGGACAGGCCCGCGGCCTGCGTCAGCGCCACGACGAGCGGCTGCTGCCAGTCGGTCTGGAAGCCGGGGTGCACGTCCGTCTCCAGCGCGATGGCGTTCAGCGGGCCGCCGGGGTGCCAGAAGCGGATGCCCTCGTCGTCGATCTCGAAGGCGCCGCCCACCTTGCGGTAGGTGTTCAGGAAGGTCATCATCGAGCGCTGCTGGGCGCCGCGCACGTAGATGTTGCCGCCGGTCGCCAGGGCCGCGGAGGCCCACGAGGCGGCCTCCAGGCGGTCCGGGAGCGCCTTGTGGTTGTAGCCGCCGAGGCGGTCCACGCCGGTGATCCGGATGGTCCGGTCGGTGTCCATCGAGATGATGGCGCCCATCTTCTGCAGGACGCAGATGAGGTCCTCGATCTCGGGCTCCACAGCGGCGTTGCTGAGCTCGGTGACGCCCTCGGCCAGGACGGCCGTCAGCAGCACCTGCTCGGTCGAGCCGACGGACGGGTACGGCAGGCGGATCTTGCAGCCGCGCAGGCGCTGCGGGGCTTCCAGGTACTGGCCGCCCTCGCGCTTCTCGATCGTCGCGCCGAACTGGCGGAGCACGTCGAAGTGGAAGTCGATGGGCCGGCCGCCGATGTCGCAGCCGCCCAGGCCGGGGATGAAGGCGTGGCCGAGGCGGTGCAGCAGCGGGCCGCAGAAGAGGATCGGGATGCGGGACGAGCCCGCGTGGGCGTCGATGTCGGCGACGTTCGCGCTCTCGACGTGCGTCGGGTCGAGCACCAGCTCGCCCGGCTCCTCACCGGGGCGCACGGTCACGCCGTGCAGCTGGAGCAGCCCGCGCACCACCCGCACGTCGCGGATGTCGGGAACGTTGCGGAGCCGGCTGGGTTCGCTGCCGAGCAGAGCGGCGACCATGGCCTTCGGCACGAGGTTCTTCGCACCGCGGACACGGATCTCGCCCTCCAGCGGGGTACCGCCGTGGACAAGCAGGACATCGTCTGTGCCGGTCATGAATCTCGCGTTCCGGAGGGGGTCCACCCGGCGGGGCCGGGGGAGACGGGCAGGGGCCAGGGAAAAGGGTAAGGGGCGCGGGGGGCCTGTTCGTAAGGCCGACGCGGCCGTGGGACTGTCATGAATTGGCCACAACACCCACCGTGTCCACCCCATGGCGGAGTGTCGCATTCCGCCGTGTCGGCGCGGCGCGGCGACACGGCGGCATGCCACACACCGCCCTGGGGTGGACCCGGTCTGTCTCTTCTACTCCTCCCCGAACCCACGAGACTGCAGCTAAGCTCCTATGCCGTCTTCTGCTTGAAAAAAAACCGTCGCTCTTCTCCGCCTT
>NZ_RPSE01000172.1:0-11936 GCF_003949955.1 Streptomyces sp. WAC05292 | reverse complement strand
GTATCCCCCCGTGGCAAGCTGCCGCCCATGACTCCTACCCCCGGTCTCGATCGGGCTCGGTACGACCGGGCCACCGCGCATCTCGACGCGCCTCTGGCCATCGTCGATCTCGATGCGTTCGATGCCAACGCCGACGATCTCGTGCGCCGCGCCGGCGGCAAGCCGGTGCGGGTGGCGAGCAAGTCGGTGCGGTGTCGGGCGCTGTTGGAGCGGGTGCTGGCGCGGCCCGGTTTCGCCGGGGTGATGTCGTACACGCTGGCCGAGTCGCTGTGGCGGGACGCTCCCGTGGACGCTCTCTTCCCGCCCGTGCTCGCCGGGCCGGGTGCCGGGCCCGGAGGGGCCGACCGGACCTGGACCCGCGTGGCCGTCGCCCCCGACGCGGACTGCGCGGCCGCGCTGGCCGCCGAGTGGCAGGCGGCGTTCGCCGGGACCGGGTGCACGCGCGTGCTGCGGGCCTCGTACACCGACGCCACCCGCAGTTCCCTCGTCGCCGTCGGCATGGTGTTCACCCCCGGCGAGGCGTCCGCGATGGCCGGGCTGCAGGGGCGGCTCGGCGCGCCGCCCGGGTTCGGGTTCGCCGACGAGCGGCGCGCCGCCTGGACCGCGTCCGTCCTGCCGGAGGGGCCCGTCGTCGTCTACACCGTCGCCGCGTTCGCCGACGGCCGCGTCCTCGACGCGCCCGTCCCGGCCGAGGAGGCCGTGCGCGCCGGCGCCTCCGGGGCCGTCGCGCAGTCCGGGCTCGGCCACGAGGCGAAGGCCGTCGGGGAGTTGGTGCGGGGCGGGCTGCGCTCGCTCGCCGTTCCGGCCGGGACCGCGCGGTGAGGCGGGGCAGGGCCGGCGCGGCCCTGGCCATCGGCGCCGTCCTGGCCGTCGGGGTGCCAGCCGCGCCCGCCGCCGCGGACACCGATGCCGTACGGGACCGGCAGTGGGGGCTGACGGCACTGCGCGCCGAGGAGGCGTGGGGGACCACGCAGGGCGGCGGGGTCACCGTCGCCGTCCTCGACACGGGTGTGGACGCCGGCCACCCGGACCTGGCCGGGCAGGTCCTCGAAGGCGCCGACCTGGTCGGCATGGGCGCGGGCCCCGGCGACCGGGCCTGGGCGCGGCACGGGACCGCCATGGCGGGGATCATCGCCGGGCACGGCCACGGCCGGCACCGCCGGGCCGGTGTCCTCGGGGTGGCGCCGCAGGCGCGGATCCTGCCGGTCCGCGTGATCCTGGAGGAGGGTGATCCGGGCCGGGCCAAGGCGCGGGAGAGCAAGGGCGGGGCGCTCGCCGAGGGGATCCGGTGGGCCGCCGACCACGGGGCGGACGTGATCAACCTGTCGCTCGGCGACGACAGCGACTCCGCGCACCACGAGGCCGCCGAGGACGAGGCGGTGCAGTACGCGCTGGCGAAGGGCGTCGTCGTGGTCGCCTCCGCCGGCAACGGCGGCCGCGAGGGCGACCACGCGTCCTATCCGGCCGCCTACCCGGGGGTGATCGCCGTCGCGGCGGTCGACCGCCGCGGCCGGAAGGCGCCGTTCTCCACGCGCAGCTGGTACGCCAGCGTCTGCGCGCCCGGCGTGGACATCGTCATCGCCGACCCCGACCGCGCCTACTACGAGGGCTGGGGGACGAGTGCGGCCGCCGCGTTCGTCTCCGGGGCGGTGGCGCTCGTCCGGGCGGCCCACCCCGAGCTGTCGCCGGCGCAGATCAAGAGGCTGCTGGAGGACACCGCCGCCGACGCCCCCGCGGGCGGCCGGGACGACGCGCGCGGGCACGGGCTGGTCGATCCGGCCGCCGCCCTCCAGGCCGCGGAGGCGCTGCGGCCCGAGCCCGCGGTGCCCCGGCCCGCCGCTGCGGGCAGCGCGTACTTCGGGCCGGGCCCGGTGCCGGCCCCTGCGGACGCGGCCGCCGCCGGGCCGGTGCTGCCCGCGGCGGCGGGCACGGGCCTGGTGCTGCTGGTGCTGGCGGCCGTGCTGGCCCGGCGCCCGTCCGGCCGCGCCGCCCGGCCGCCGCGCGGAAGCGGCGGCGCGGGGGATAGGGTCGGGTAACTGTGGCGAACAAGAACATCCCCGACCCCGGCTACTCCGACGACGACGGCTCCGCCGATCCCCGGCTGAGCGCGGCGCTCGCCGCCTGGTCCGAGGACCGGTCGAGGGAGCCGGAGGTGCTGGCCGCGCTCAAGGGCACCCGGCTCCTGGTCCCGGTGGTCGCGGTCCTCGGCGAGGTCGAGACCGACCCGGAGACCGGGCTCAAGCGGGAGAAGACCAGCGACATGGCCGTCCCCACCCTCCAGGCGGGGAACCGGCGCGCGCTGCCCGCCTTCACCTCCACCGCCTCGCTCGCGCTGTGGGACCCTGCGGCCCGCCCGGTCGCGGTCCCGCTCCACCAGGCGCTGGCGGCCGCCGCGCACGAGAAGGCCGACACGGTCGTCCTCGACATGGCCGGCCCCGTCGCGTACGAGCTCACCGGCCGGGCGCTGCTCGCGCTCGCCGAGGGCCGCACCGACACCGATCCGCTGACCGATCCGGCCGTGCACGAGGCCGTACGGGCCGCGGTGGCCGCGGAGCCCGCGGTGCTGCGGGCGCACCTCGGGCCCGGCGGGCCCGACGCGGACGGCACGCTGGCGATCGTGCTGGCCGCCGGCGCGCAGCCCGCGGCCGCGGCGAGGAGCGTGGCCGGGGCGCTCGCGGCGGACGTGACGCTGCGGGCCCGGCTGGTGCGCGGGCTGGACCTGGCGCTGCTGCCCGAGTCGGCGCCGGCCCCGCCGGGCGAGCCCCTCTTCACCCGCTGACACGCAGCCCCGGCGGCCGCCCGCCGGGGCGCCGGCCCCGGGCGCCCGCGGGCGCGTACGCGAGAGGGCCGGGGCGCTGCCGCCCCGGCCCTCTGCTTCGTTGCCGTGTGCCCGGCCCGTCAGCCGAAGACCGGGCCCGTGAACTTCTCGCCCGGCCCCTGGCCCGGCTCGTCCGGGACGACGGACGCCTCGCGGAAGGCGAGCTGGAGGGACTTCAGGCCGTCGCGCAGCGGGGCGGCGTGGAAGGAGCTGATCTCGGTGGCGCTGGCGGTGACCAGGCCGGCGAGGGCGGTGATCAGCTTGCGGGCCTCGTCGAGGTCCTTGTGCTCGGAGTCCGGCTTGTCGAGGCCCAGGTTGACCGCCGCGGCGCTCAGCAGGTGCACGGCCACCGTGGTGATCACCTCGACGGCGGGCACGTCCGCGATGTCGCGCGTCATGGCGTCGTAGTCGGGGGCCGGGTCGGCCGCGGTGGCGGGGGTGGGGGTCGCGTCAGTCATGCCCCCACGATAAGCCGGGCCGGGCAGGCGCCCGCCGCGGCTCCTGGCGAGCGCGCCCGGCGCGGACTGCTATATTGGACTGACGACCGGCCGGAGACCTGTGTCCCCGGCCCACAAGTGGAGGCTCCGTTCTCCCACCCGACCGCCTTCCGGGGCGGCGGGTCACCGGTCAGGCGGCATCCATCGTTCCGTACGGATGATGGAAAGCCGTCCGATGCTGCGCCCCGCGGTTCACGCCCGGCGGTGCTCCGGTTGTTTTGGAGCCCCTGCCTGTGAACGGTGGGGCATTTTTCGTGCCCGGCCGCGGTTGGTCCCCGTGACACAAGACGTCAGCGGCTGTCTGACCTGACAGCCGTGTGGTGCTACCGAGGAGGATCCATCAGCACCGAGCCCCGCATCAACGATCGGATTCGTGTCCCTGAGGTGCGACTCGTCGGTCCCAGCGGCGAACAGGTGGGCATCGTCCCGCTTGCGAAGGCGCTTGAACTCGCGCAGGAGTACGACCTGGACCTGGTCGAGGTCGCAGCGTCTGCACGCCCGCCGGTCTGCAAGCTCATGGACTACGGCAAGTTCAAGTACGAGTCGGCGATGAAGGCCCGTGAGGCGCGCAAGAACCAGGCGCACACGGTCATCAAGGAGATGAAGCTCCGGCCGAAGATCGACCCGCACGACTACGACACCAAAAAGGGTCACGTCGTTCGGTTCCTCAAGCAGGGCGACAAGGTCAAGATCACGATCATGTTCCGCGGTCGCGAGCAGTCCCGGCCGGAGCTCGGCTACCGACTGCTGCAGCGCCTGGCGGAGGACGTCCAGGACCTCGGTTTCGTCGAGTCGAACCCGAAGCAGGACGGCCGAAACATGATCATGGTTCTCGGTCCGCACAAGAAGAAGACCGAGGCGATGGCCGAAGCCCGCGAGGCGCAGGCCGCCCGCAAGGCCGAGCGCCAGGGTGCCGCCGCGGACGCTGCCGCCAAGGAAGCGCCCGAAGGGGACACCGGGGTCGCCTCCGCCGAAGCCGGCGACGCCTCTCCCGAGGCGCAGGCCTAGGCCTGACTCCGGGGCATCCGGTCCCGGATCACCGACACAACATGACGCTCCCGCAAGCCGGTCCGGTACCGGACCGGTGGGAACGCCACCGACGAGGAGATAACGGCGCCATGCCGAAGAACAAGACGCACAGCGGTACCAAGAAGCGCTTCAAGGTCACCGGCTCCGGCAAGGTGCTCCGCGAGCGCGCCGGCAAGCGCCACCTGCTCGAGCACAAGTCGTCCAAGCTGACGCGTCGCCTCACGGGCAACGCCGAGATGGCCCCGGGCGACGCCGCGAAGATCAAGAAGCTTCTCGGCATCTGACGTCGCCGCTCCCCCACCGGGAGCGGGACGCCGAGACCGGGATCCCATCGAACTTTCGGGCCGTGTGAAGACACCCGCGGCCCCGCTACAAGGAGTCAAGAAGTGGCACGCGTCAAGCGGGCAGTAAACGCCCACAAGAAGCGCCGGGCGATCCTCGAGGCGGCCTCGGGCTACCGCGGTCAGCGTTCGCGCCTGTACCGCAAGGCCAAGGAGCAGGTCACCCACTCGCTGGTCTACAACTACAACGACCGCAAGAAGCGCAAGGGCGACTTCCGTCAGCTGTGGATCCAGCGCATCAACGCCGCTGCCCGCCAGAACGGCATGACGTACAACCGCCTCATCCAGGGTCTGAAGGCCGCCAACATCGAGGTGGACCGCAAGATCCTCGCGGAGCTGGCCGTCAACGACGCCAACGCGTTCGCCGCGCTGGTCGAGGTCGCCCAGAAGGCGCTCCCGGCCGACGTGAACGCCCCGAAGGCCGCCGCTGCCGCCTAAGCGACACGCTTCGCGCAGCAGGCCCTCGACAGGCTTCAGCCCGGACCCGCAGGCCCCGTGCCTGCGGGTCCGTGCGTTGTGGCCGCCGCCAAGCGCCTCGCGCGGCGCAACTTCCGCACCAAGGAGCGCCGCTTCCTCGCCGAGGGGCCGCAGGCCGTCCGCGAGGCCGTCGGGCACCGCGGCCCCGGCGGCCCGACCCTGACCGAGCTGTTCGCCACCGCCGAGGCCGCCGAGCGCTACCCGGAGATCGTCGCCGAGGCCCGGGCCTCCGGTGCGCGCGTCCACCACGCCTCCGACGAGGTCCTCGCCGAGGTCTCGCAGACCGTCACCCCGCAGGGGCTCGTCGGGGTCTGCCGCTTCCTCGACTCGCCGTTCGAGGAGATCCTGCGCGCCCGGCCCCGGCTCGTCGCCGTCCTGGCGCACGTCCGCGACCCCGGCAACGCCGGCACCGTCCTGCGCTGCGCCGACGCCGCCGGGGCGGACGCCGTCATCCTGACCGACGCCTCCGTCGACCTGTACAACCCCAAGTCCGTACGGGCCTCCGTCGGCTCCCTCTTCCACCTCCCCGTCGCCGTCGGCGTCCCCGTCGAGCAGGCCGTCTCCGGGCTGCGGGCGGCCGGCGTGCGGATCCTCGCCGCCGACGGGGCGGGCGAGCACGATCTCGACGCCGAGCTCGACGCCGGCACCATGGGAGGCCCGTCCGCCTGGGTCTTCGGCAACGAGGCGTGGGGCCTGCCCGAGGAGACGCGCGCCCTCGCGGACGCCGTCGTACGCGTCCCGATCCACGGCAAAGCGGAGAGCCTGAACCTCGCGACGGCCGCCGCCGTGTGCCTCTACGCCTCCGCCCGTGCACAGCGGGCGTCCGGAGGGTGCCGCTCCGTGACCCCCAGCTAGTAATGTGGCGGCCCGGGGGGCCCACTGCGCTACTCGGAGATGTGGGGTACGGGGACATGACCGTCGGTACGAACAGCTCGCCAGGGGCCGCGGACGCGGCGGGGGCGCCGTCCCTGGCGACCGTTCCCGCACAGCCCCCGGGCCCGCCCGGACCGGGAGCCGCCGCACCCGGGCCTGCCGACCCGGCGGGCTCCGCCGCCCTCGGCATCGACCCCGACGACCTGCCCGACGGGCTCGTCGTCGCCGACGACACGGGCCGGGTGATCTGCTTCAACTCCGCCGCCGCCCGCATCACCGCCCTCGCCCCCGCCGAGGCCCTCGGCGCCCGCATCGAGCGGGCCCTGCCGCTGGAGGACCTCGACGGCCGCCGCTGGTGGGCCCTGACCGACCCCTACGGCGGACTCGCCACGCGCCGCGGCCAGCCGGAGCGCAACCTCCTCCTGCCCGGCGGCCGCGAGGTCCTCGTCTCCGCCCGCTACGTCCGCTCCCACCCCGCCGGCCCGCTCCGCCGCCTCGTCGTGACCCTCCGCGGCACCGAGGCCCGCCGCCGCACCGAGCGCAGCCACGCCGAGCTGATCGCCACCGTCGCCCACGAGCTGCGCTCCCCGCTGACCTCCGTCAAAGGCTTCACCGCGACCCTCCTCGCCAAGTGGGAGCGGTTCACCGACGACCAGAAGCGCCTCATGCTGGAGACCGTCGACGCCGACGCCAACCGCGTCACCCGGCTGATCACCGAGCTCCTCGACATCTCCCGCATCGACTCCGGCCGCCTCGAAGTCCGCCGCCAGCCCGTCGACATCGCCACCGCCGTCGGCCGCCACGTCCAGGCGCTCACCGCGAACGGCCAGGCACCCGAGCGGTTCCTCGTCCGCGTCAGCCGCTCCCTGCCCGACCTGTGGGCCGACCCCGACAAGATCGACCAGATCCTCGGCAACCTGCTGGAAAATGCGGTGCGCCACGGCGAGGGAACCGTCACCATCGACGTGTCGCCGACCAGCCTGACGAACGCAGCGGGCAAGACCGAGAAGGGAACCGCCGTCACCGTGACCGATGAGGGCCCCGGAATCCCCGAGGAGTCGATGGGCCGCGTCTTCACCCGCTTCTGGCGGGGCAGCAAGCGCGGCGGCACCGGCCTGGGCCTGTACATCGTCAAGGGCATCGTCGAGGCGCACGGCGGCACGATCACCGTCGGCCGCGGACCCGGCGGCGGCGCCGAGTTCCGATTTATCCTGCCCGTCGGCGCGCCGGCCTACCTCACGCAGTAATCCTGCGGAGCGTCTCGCCAGGCGGCCCACGGGCTCCTCCGCCCCCCGCGGCCCGTAGACTCGTCCTTTGGCACCTTTGCGTCCTTGTGTCGAGCTCGTCGTCGAGCGGGGACCTCCAGCCAGCCCATCGGAAGCACGGGAAGAGATGTCGGCACCGAACAAGTCGTACGACCCTGTCGAGGTCGAGGCACTGAAACCGGAAGAGATCGAGCGCATGCGGGACGAGGCGCTCGCCGCCTTCGCGGCCGCCGGCGACCTCGACGAACTCGCGCACGCGAAGACCGCCCACGCCGGCGGCACCTCGCCGCTCGCCCTCGCCAACCGCGAGATCGGCGCGCTGCCCCCGCAGGCCAAGGCCGAGGCGGGCAAGCGCGTGGGCCAGGCCCGCGGCGCGGTGAACAAGGCGTTCGCGGAGCGCCTCGCCCAGCTGGAGGCCGAGCGCGACGAGCGGGTACTGGTCGAGGAGGCGGTGGACGTCACCCTGCCCTACGACCGCGTGCCGGCCGGCGCCCGCCACCCCCTGACCACGCTGATGGACCGCATCGCGGACATCTTCACGGCCATGGGCTACGAGGTCGCCGAGGGCCCCGAGGTCGAGGCGGAGTGGTTCAACTTCGACGCCCTCAACTTCACGCCCGACCACCCCGCGCGGCAGATGCAGGACACCTTCTTCGTCCGCGGCCCCGAGGGCGTCGAGGGCGACGAGTCCGGTGTCGTCCTGCGCACCCACACCTCGCCGGTGCAGGCCCGCTCGCTCCTGGAGCGCCGCGAGCCGCCCGTGTACATCGTCTGCCCGGGCCGCGTGTACCGCACCGACGAGCTCGACGCGACGCACACCCCGGTCTTCCACCAGGTCGAGCTGCTCGCCGTCGACGAGGGCCTCACCATGGCCGACCTCAAGGGCACCATCGACCACATGGTCAAGTCGCTCTTCGGGGACGACGTCACCACGCGCCTGCGCCCGAACTTCTTCCCCTTCACCGAGCCGTCCGCCGAGATGGACATGCAGTGCTACGTGTGCCGCGGCGCGTCGGTGGGCAACCCCGACCGCCCCTGCCGCACCTGCTCCAGCGAGGGCTGGATCGAGCTCGGCGGCTGCGGCATGGTCAACCCCAAGGTGCTCACCGCCTGCGGCGTGGACCCGGAGAAGTACAGCGGCTTCGCCTTCGGCTTCGGCATCGAGCGGATGCTGATGTTCCGGCACAACGTGGAAGACATGCGAGACATGGTCGAGGGTGACGTCCGGTTCACCCGGCCGTTCGGGATGGAGATCTGATGCGGGTCCCGCTTTCGTGGCTGCGGGAGTACGTCGACCTGCCTGCGGGCGAAACCGGTCGTGACGTGCAGGCCAAGCTCATCGACGCCGGTCTGGAGGTCGAGACCGTCGAGCAGCTCGGCGCCGACCTCACCGGCCCCCTCGTCGTCGGCCAGGTGCTGACGATCGAGGAGCTGACCGAGTTCAAGAAGCCGATCCGCTTCTGCACCGTCGACGTCGGCACCGCCAACGGCACCGGCGAGCCCCAGGAGATCGTCTGCGGCGCCCGGAACTTCGCCGTCGGCGACAAGGTCGTCGTGGCCCTGCCCGGCGCCGTCCTGCCCGGCGACTTCGCGATCGCCTCGCGCAAGACCTACGGCAAGACCTCCAGCGGCATGATCTGCTCCGGCGACGAGCTCGGCATGGGCGACGACGGCACGCACGGCATCATCGTGCTGCCGCCGGAGCACGAGGCCGGCACCGACGCGATCGAGCTGCTGGAGCTGCGCGACGAGGTCCTCGACATCGCCGTCACCCCGGACCGCGGCTACTGCCTGTCGATGCGCGGCGTCGCCCGCGAGACCGCCACCGCGTACGGCCTGCCGCTGCGCGACCCGGCGCTCCTCGACGTGCCCGCCCCGAACTCCTACGGCTACCTCGTCAAGGTCTCCGACCCGGCCGGTTGCGACCGCTTCACCGCGCGCACCGTCACGGGCCTGGACCCCGAGGCGAAGTCCCCGATCTGGCTCAAGCGCCGCCTGCAGAAGGCCGGCATGCGCCCGATCTCCCTCGCCGTGGACGTCACCAACTACGTCATGCTGGAGCTCGGCCAGCCCCTGCACGCCTACGACCGCGCCCGTCTCGACGGCGCGATCGGCGTCCGGCGCGCCGAGCAGGGCGAGGTCCTCACCACGCTCGACGGCGTCAAGCGCACCCTCGACGCCGAGGACCTCGTGATCACCGACGACAGCGGGCCGATCGGCCTCGCCGGCGTCATGGGCGGCGCGAACACCGAGATCGCCGACGCCGTCGCCGACCCGGAGACCGGCCGGGTCGCCGGCACCACCGACGTCGTCATCGAGGCCGCGCACTTCGACCCGATCGCCATCTCGCGCACGGCCCGCCGGCACCGGCTGTCCTCGGAGGCCTCCAAGCGCTTCGAGCGCGGCGTCGACCCGCAGGCCGCCTCGGCCGCCGCGCAGCGCACCGTCGACCTGCTGGTGCTGCTCGCCGGCGGCACCGCGGAGGCGGGCGTCACCGAGCTGACCGCGCCGGGCGCGCCGCGGACCGTCGCGATGCGCGCCGACCACCCGGACCGGGTGGCGGGCGTCGCGTACGGCCGGGAGACGGTCGTCCGCCGCCTCCAGGAGGTCGGCTGCGACGTCCACGGCCAGGACGAGCTCGTCGTCACCGTCCCCTCGTGGCGGCCCGACCTCGCCGAGCCGAACGACCTCGCCGAGGAGGTCATCCGGCTGGAGGGATACGCCAACCTGCCCTCCACGCTGCCCCAGGTGCCCTCCGGCCGCGGGCTGACCGCCCGGCAGCAGCTGCACCGCCGGGTCGGCCGCGCCCTGGCCGGCGCCGGCTACGTCGAGGCGCTGAACTACCCGTTCATCGGCGAGCAGGTCTTCGACCAGCTCCAGCTGCCCGCGCACGACGCCTCCCGGGACGTCGTCCGCCTCGTCAACCCGCTCTCCGACGAGGAGCCGGCGCTGCGCACCACGCTGCTGCCCGGCCTGCTGGGCGCGCTGCGCCGCAACGACAGCCGCGGCTCGCACGACCTGGCCCTCTTCGAGACCGGCCTGGTCTTCCGGGCCGGTGAGAAGCCGGGCGTCGCCGTGCGGCTGCCCGTCGACCGCCGCCCCTCGGACGAGGAGATCGCCACGCTCGACGCGGCGCTCCCCGCGCAGCCGCGGTACGCCGCGGTCGTGCTGGCCGGGGCGCGCGAGCAGGCCGGCTGGTGGGGCAAGGGCCGCCCGGCCGAGTGGGCGGACGCCGTCCAGGCCGCGCGCCTGCTGGCCGCCGAGGCCGGTACGGACCTCGTCGTGCGGCAGGGCCAGTACGGCCCGTGGCACCCGGGCCGCTGCGCCGAGCTCGTCGTCACCATCGACGGGGTCGAGCAGGTCATCGGGCACGCCGGCGAGCTGCACCCGCGGGTCGTCAAGGCCCTCGGCCTGCCCGCCCGCACCAGCGCCATGGAGCTCGACCTCGACCGCCTCGCGGCGGCCGGCGGCACGCCCGTGGAGTCGCCGCGGATCTCGTCCTTCCCGGTGGCCACGCAGGACGTCGCCCTGATCGTCGACGCGTCCGTCCCGGCGGCCGACGTCGAGGCGGCGCTGCGCAAGGGCGCGGGCGAACTCCTCGAATCGCTGCGGCTGTTCGACGTCTTCACCGGCGAGCAGGTCGGCGAGGGCAAGAAGTCCCTGGCGTACGCGCTGCGCTTCCGGGCGGCCGACCGCACGCTGACCGCCGAGGAGTCCACGGCGGCCCGCGACGCGGCGGTCGCGCTGGCGGCGGAGCGGACCGGCGCGGTGCTGCGCGGCGCGTAAGCGACCGCGGCCCGCGCCGCCGACCGGCGCGCCCGGTGAGGGGCGTCTCCACCACGGAGGCGCCCCTCACTCGTTCGGGTGCAAACCCCGGTGACCCGTGTCCTCGCGCGTGACGGGCCGGGACAATCGATGCGCCGGGTGCCCACAGCGGGCAGACACAGGAGTCCCAAGGGATGATCACGCGCGGGGAGATGCCCCAGCCGCGCCGGGCGTGCGTCCCCGCAGGGGGCGGCGCCACGGCGTACCGGGAGCTGCCCGCCCCCGGCCGGTGGGCGCACAGCCTCGCCGGAACCGCCGCCTTCCTGCTCCTGGCCGCCGGCTGCGCGCTCCGGGTCCGCCGGGACCTCCTCGCCCGCCTGCGCCGCTCCCAGGAGGCCGCCGAAGCCGCCCAGCGGGCGCTGCTGCGGCCCCTGCCCCCGCGGATCGACGGCCTCGCCCTGGCCGGCGCCCACCTCTCGGCGACCCGCGGCGCCGCGATCGGCGGCGACCTCTACGGCGCCGCGCCCACCCCGCACGGCGTCCGCGTCGTCATCGGCGACGTACGGGGCCACGGGCTGCCCTCGGCGGCCGCGGCCGCCGTCGTACTCGGGGCCTTCCGGGACGCCGCGTACGACGAGCCCTCGCTGGCCGGAGTGCTGCGCCGCATGGAGCGCGCCCTGGCCCGGCACGTCTGCGACCGCGCCGCGGCCGAGCACACCGCCGGGGCGGGGGCGGCCGGGCCCGCCGCCGAGGAGTTCGTGACCGTGCTCCTCCTCCAGATCGCCGAGGACGGCACGCTGACCGCCCTCAACTGCGGCCACCCCTGGCCCCACGTGCTGCGTGCGCGGGCGGCTCCCCGGCCCCGGCGGTG
>NZ_RPSE01000171.1:0-12026 GCF_003949955.1 Streptomyces sp. WAC05292 | reverse complement strand
TCCCGGCACCGCCCGCCTACGCGGCGGCCCTGGCCCTCAGAACCTGACCGGCCGCCCGCCCCGGGGGCCTCCGGCCCGGCTCCTCCCCGGGGCGGGCGGCCGGTCAGGTTCTGAGGGCCAGGGCCGCCGCGTAGGCGGGCGGTGCCGGGAGGTCCGCGAGGTACCAGCCGGCGAGTGAGGCCGGGTCGGGGCCCGTGCCGACGTACGGCTCGGCCAGGCCGTCCGCCAGGCCCGCGCCGGTGGCCTTCAGGTAGGCCTCCTTGCGGGCCCACATCCGGGCCATGGGGATCCGCCGCCCGGACGCCGGCAGCGCGGCCAGCTCCGCCGTCTCGGACGGGTGCAGCAGGTCGATGACATCCGCCACCACGTCGTCGCCGGGCACCTTCTCCACGTCGACGCCGACTGCCGCCCCCGCGAACGCCAGGTACGCCATGTCGTCGCTGTGCGAGAGCGAGAACTGCACCCCTGCTCCCGCCACCGCGGGCCGGCCGTGCGGCGCGCCGCAGCAGGGACACGACTCCCGGATCAGCGCCACCTTCTCCGGAGCCAGCCCCAGGTAGCCGCCGAGCAGCAGGCGCAGTCCGAGGTGGGAGGCGACGTAGCGGTGCCGGTCGCCGGGCCGCACGAACCGCTCCGCCCGGTCCCGCTCCTCCGCGTCCAGCAGCGGGAGCGCCTCCGCGACGCGGTGGCCGCCGACCACGTCGAGTGTGGTGTCGAGCGACCACGCCGCCACGGCGTCACCCTGCGGCGGCTCGCCGGTGCGCGGCACGTCCACTCCGAGCCGGTTCACGTACGTCATCACCCGACGAGGGTAGAGGAGGCCTCCGCACGCCGGCCGGCGGCACCGGCGGCGAAACTCCCCTGCCACCATGGGAGATGGCCGTCGTGGAGCCGGCCGCCGCCGCTCACGCCCAGCCCGGCCCCGCCCGCGGCAGTGGCGGTCAGCGCGCCACGGCGGGTATGGAGCGGCCGGACGCGGCACCGGGGGAGGGGGTTCCGTCCGTCCAGGCGTAGACGTGCCTGCCGCGCACCGCCACCTGGTACTGGTGGGCGTCCCGGCACTCCGGCCGCTCCTGCGGGCGTATGCCCCGGGGCCACCACTTGGCGTCCAACTCCCGCCCCCGCGGCCGCTTCGGCGCACCGGCACGGCACTGCGGCCCGTCGAGCGGGGTGGAGCCCAGCGTGAAGCGGATCAGGCGCGCCTCGCCCCCGGTGGTGCGTGCGTGTATCCGTATGTCCCTGGCGTCCCCGGGCACCCACGACGGCAGCGTGAACGCCTCCGGTCCGCGCCGCGGCGCGTCGGCGGCGGTCGGGTACCGCCTGCTCTCCTCCTGGAACACCTGGTCGGTGATCGGGTCCGTCAGGGGGTTGGGCGGGAGGTTGGGCAGCGCGAACGCGGCGGTGGCGACCACTGCGGCCACGGCGGCGGCGATGACGAGGGGACGGCGGTTCATGCCCTCAGTCTCGGTCGGGGGGCCGTCGTCCCGCGTCCCTCCCCAGGACGAACGTGAGATCTGTCTGAGGTCTGATGGGGACCGGTACCTGAGGACTGCACGGTCCCGGTGGCAGGCCTGACTTGTGACCCCGTGCGGTCGGCGCGGGGCGAGCCGACAGCCGACGGGCGGCGCCCCCACGGCTGCCGGGACCACGGCTCGCGCCCCGACACCCGGGACACGCAGCGCCGTTATAGCGGGCGCGGGGATCGGCGGCGTCGTGCCCCGCTCCCGAGCGGAGGCGTCGCGCTGCGGCGTGCGGCTCCCGCGCTGGTCCCCCGCTCCCGCTCCAGGAGGTTCCGTGCCCCGTCGTCGCACCCCCGCCCGCCCCTCGGCGGCCGCCGCCGCCGCGGCGGCCGTGCTCGTCCTCGCCCCTGCCGCTCCGGCCTTCTCCGCCTCCACCGTCCCCGCCGACAAGCCGCAGGTGCTGAGCAGGTGGACGCAGACCGGCTCCGCCGGCTACAACGCGTGGGCCGCGGCGCGCTCCGACCCGGGCCCGTGGGCCGCGTACGGCTTCGACTGGTCGACGGACTACTGCTCCTCCTCGCCCGACAACCCCCTCGGGTTCCCCTTCCGGAACGCCTGCGCCCGCCACGACTTCGGCTACCGCAACTACGAGCGGGCCGGGACCTTCCCGGCCCACAAGGCCCGCCTCGACGACGCCTTCCACGCGGATCTGCAACGCGTGTGCGCCTCCTACTCGGGCGCCCGGAAGACGTCCTGCGACGGCACCGCCTGGACCTACTACCAGGCGGTGAGGGCCTTCGGCGTGTCCTCGCACGACACTCCGCCCGACGGCCCCGCAGCCTGAGCCGGGGCCCGTCCACTGCCGGGACTTGGCGCACGTCAGCAGATCGAGCGAACCACCGGCGAACAGAAGCCGGCCCCCGCCCCCTCGAACGAGCGGAATCCGCGGGGTGCGGCGCCGCAGTCCGGTGGAAACCCGGCGCGCTGCTCCGGTGCGTCGAAGACCTCGGGCGGGTAGGAGGGCCGGTGGTCGGCGCAGCGGGCGGCGGCTGGACGGACACGCCGGAAGCGGGCACCCGCCCGGCCCGTACGGCCGCCCCCGCCTCCCCGGGAGAGGAGAGGGCATGGCGGCAGCACGGGCACGGTACGTGGCCGGCCTGGTCGGAGCACTGGAGCGGTACGGGGACCGGCCCGCCCTCGGCTCCGGCGGCGAGGTGCTTGACTTCGCCGGGCTGCTGGCGCGCGTCCACCGGCTGGCGGGCGAGCTCGCGGACCGCGGTGCCGGGCGAGGTACGGGCCTCGCCTGCGTCTTCGGCCGCAACCGGACCGAAGTAATCCAGCTGCGGCTCGCGGCGCACGTGCTGGGCGCCCGCCTCACCCAGGTCGTCGCCGACCCGTACACCTCCGGGCTGGAGTTCGTCCTCCGCGACTGCCGGCCCGCGCTCGTCGTCCACGACATCCCCGTGCCCGCACCCGGCGCCGGGGTCCGCCTGCTGCCCCTCGACACACTGCTGCGGGCCGCCGACGCCCGCGATCCGGTCCCCGTACCCGTGGCCGCCCGGGAGGACGACGTGGCCCGCGTGGCGTACACCGGCGGCACGACCGGCGTCCCCAAGGGGGTGGCGACCACGTTCCGGGCGCTCGCGGCCCGTACCGACGGGCGCGCCACCCGTGATCGCGGCGAGCCTCCCGCGTACGTGTCCGTCACCTCCCTCGCCCAGCGGGCCGGCGGCCGCTGCCTGGAGCAGCTGCGCGCCGGCGGCCGTACGGAGGTCCTCGCGGCCTTCGACCCGCGGGAGTTCGCGGCTGCCTGCCGGCGGCTGGCGCCCGCGGCCTCGTACCTGATGCCCGGCATGCTCTACCGGCTCCTCGACGACCCGGCGACCGCCGACGGGATTCCCGGGCTCGGCGTCATCTCGTACGGGGCCGCACCCGTCCTGCCCGAGCGGCTGCGGGAGGCCGTCACCCGCTGGGGCGGCCGCTGGCAGCAGGGGTACGGGATGAACGAATCCGCGGTGATCTGCCGGCTGACCCCCGCGGACCACGACGCCGCGGTCACGGACCGGCCTGACCTGCTGACGTCGGTCGGGCGGCCCGCGGCAGGCGTGGAGGTCGAGGTCCGCGACCCGCAGGGCCGGCCGCTGCCCGCCGGGCGGACCGGCGAGGTGTGGACCAGGTCGGCGGCCGTGATGTCCGGCTACTGGGGCCGCCCCGACCTGACGGCGGCCGTGCTCCGCGACGGCTGGCTGCGCACCGGCGACCTCGGCCACACCGACGCGGACGGCTACCTGCACCTCGACGACCGGGTCGCGGACGCGGTGATGGTCGACGGGGACAACGTGTACTGCCTGCCCGTGGAGGCCGCCCTCGCGCGGCATCCGGCGGTCGCCCGCGCGGCCGTGGTGGGCCGGCCCGGCGGGGCGGCGGGGGAGGAGGTGTGCGCCTTCCTCGTCCCGGCCGCGGGCCGCACCCCCGACGCGCCGACCGCGGCGGAGGCCTGTGACCTGGTGGAACGCGCCCTCGCCCCGGCCTACCGCCCGACGGCGGTGTTCTGGCGGGAGGACATCCCCCTCACCCCCCACGGCAAACCGGACAAACGCCTCCTCCGTGAGGAAGCGGCCGCCCGGCGCTGAACGACCGCCTCCGGGGGCGCCGGCCGCCGCTGACCGCGGCGGGCCGGCCCGGCGGGTCGGCCCGGCGGGTCGGCCCGGTCCGGAAGGAAATTCGGCCGCATTTCGCGTGCCGAGTGCGAAAGGTGCTCCCTGCCCGTGGGCCGGATCCGGACAGCTACGGGAGCGGAGCAGCCCCATCCACTTCGGCGAGGCACTTGGCCTTGAACGCCGTGTAAAGGCCGGGAAAAGAGTCTGACCAGCGTGTCCGCTGGTCAGATAAGGAGAGTGCCCCCGGCAGGACTCGAACCTGCGGCCAAGTGCTTAGAAGGCACCTGCTCTATCCACTGAGCTACGGGGGCCGGAAGGCGGCCGTGTCGGCCTGGAGCCCCGGGGTGGGGGTGGGACTGTCGTCCGTGCCGGGTCAAGGATAGGGCTCCGGTCGCCTTGTCCCGGTTGCTTCACCCGCGTGCCACGATGTGGAGGTTCGGTGAAGCGGTCCCGATAATCGCAGGCAGGTGCGATTCTCGCATCGCTTTTGCGCCGCGTCGGGCCGGGTGTTGTGCACTCGTTATGCCTGCGCCCCACTCGTCTGCTCTGACCGGAAGGTCCCTCTGGAGTCGCGGTCGGCGCGCAGAGGGCGTATAAGCTTCAAAAAGGGTCCTAAATTGGGCATTCTTCACATGTGGTGACCTTGGATGTTCGGCCTCAGCTGCTCGATGCCCTGTCCGCCCTGCGCGACCGGGTCGCGTCCGTGCGTCTGCCGCTGCCCCTTCCCGGCGCCCCGCGCGCCCGCCAGACCAGAGCCGAGCTGCTCGCGCAGCTCGACGACTACCTCGTACCCCGCCTGAAATCCCCCGAGGCGCCGCTCCTCGCCGTCGTCGGCGGGTCCACGGGGGCCGGCAAGTCCACCCTCGTCAACTCCCTCGTCGGCCGCCAGGTCAGCGAAGCCGGCGTGCTGCGGCCCACCACCCGGGTCCCCGTCCTCGTCTGCCACCCCGACGACCACCACTGGTTCGCCGGCATGCGGATCCTGCCCGACCTGCTCCGCGTCTGGGCGCCGCCCGACGAGGACGACCCGTACCCCGCCCGCGACCGCGGCCGCGGCACCACCGGACACGCCGGACGCGGACGCGGCACCCCCGGCGGACGAGGCCGCTCCGGCTCCGCCGCCACCCGCGAGCTGCGCATCGAGACCGTCACCGGCCTGCCGCGCGGCCTCGCCCTCCTCGACGCCCCCGACATCGACTCCCTCGTCGTCGAGAACCGGACACTCGCCGCCGAACTCATCTGCGCCGCCGACGTCTGGGTGATGGTCACCACCGCCTCCCGCTACGCCGACGCCGTGCCCTGGCACATGCTGCGCACCGCCAAGCAGTACAAGGCCACCCTCGTCACCGTCCTCGACCGCGTCCCCCACCAGGTCCTCGCCGAGGTCTCCCGCCAGTACGGGGCCCTCCTCACCCGCGCCGGCCTGGGCGACGTGCCCCGCTTCACCGTGCCCGAGCTGCCCGAATCCGCCGGCGGCGGAGGCCTGTTGCCCGCCAGCGCCGTCGCACCGCTCGGCGCCTGGCTCGCGCACCACGCGCAGGACCCCGCCGCCCGCCAGTACGCCGTCGGGCGCACCGCGCTCGGCGCGCTGGACTCCCTCCGGCGCCGCATGCCGGAGCTGGCGTCGGCGGTCGCCGCCCAGTACGCCGCCGCCGTACGGCTCACCACAGCCGTCGAGGACGCGTACCGGAGGGAGGGCAAGCGGGTGCGGGCCCGGCTCGACCAGGGCGCCGTCCTCGCCGGGGACGCCCTCACCCGCTGGCGCGGCTACCCCCTCGACACCACCGCCGACGAACTCCTCGACTCGCTGGCCGAATCCCTCGCCGCCCTGCTCCAGTGCGCCGTCGCCGCCGCCGAGGAGCGGATCGCCGGGGCATGGCGGCGCGAACCCGCCGCAGGAGCCCTGCCGGCGCCCGCCGCCGACCGGGAGGCGGCGGAACGCATCGGTCTGGCCGTCCGCCGCTGGCGGCGCGTCCTCGAAGAGCTCGTCGAGGAGGAGGTCGCCGCCCTCGACCGGCAGCCCCCGCCGGACCCCGACGCCGTCACCGCGCTCCTCGCGGCCGCCCTCCTCGGCGGCAAGCGGGCCCGGCCCGCGGGGGAGAAGCTCGCCGAGCGGATCGGCGTCCAGGCCGCCGTACGGCTGCGCGACCGCGGCGGCGAACTCGTCGCCGAACACCTCGAAGAGGTGCTGCGCACCGAACGCGACCGGCGGCTCGCCCCCCTGGAGGCCCTCGAAGTGACGCCCGAGCCGCAGGCCGAACTCATCGCGGCGCTGTCCGTACTGCAGAAGGAGAGGTGACGCGGTGAGCGCCCTGGCCGACCGCACCGACGACCGCTGGGACGACGGCCTGATCGCCCGCTCCCGCCCCGTACCCGGCGAACCGGACGACGAGGACGGCGACGAGGGCGACGACGCACTCGTCCGCGCCCTGTCCGGCGCCGGCAGCGACGGCGGCCGCACCCCGCCGCCCCCGCTCAGCCCCGAGGCGCAGGCCCTGCGCTCACGCCTGGAGGCGCTGCGCCAGCTCGTCGCGCTCTCCCGGACCCGCCTCGACGGCCAGACCCTCGCCGAGGCCGGGCGCGTCCTGGACGAGGCGGCGGCACGCCGGGGGCTGTCCGCGCAGCACACCGTCGTCGCGATCGCCGGAGCCACCGGAAGCGGAAAGTCCACCCTGTTCAACGCCCTTGCCGGAGTACAGATCTCCGAGACCGGGCTGCGCCGGCCGACCACCGCCGCCCCCATCGCGTGCAGCTGGTCCGACGGCGCGGCGGGACTGCTGGACCGACTGGAGATCCCCGGCCGGCTGCGGCGCCGCCCGCGGGAGACGCCCGAGGCGGAGGCGCTGCGCGGCCTGGTCCTCGTGGACCTGCCCGACCTGGACTCGGCGCTGGGCGTCCACCGCGACCACGTGGACCGCGTTCTCGCCCTGGTCGACGCCGTCGTGTGGGTCGTCGACCCGGAGAAGTACGCGGACGCGGTCCTCCACGAGCGGTACCTGCGGCCGCTCGCCGGGCATGCCGAGGTGACGTTCGTCGTGCTCAACCAGGTCGACCGGCTGCCCGGCGAGGCCGCCGACCTCGTCCTGGACGACCTGCGCCGGCTGCTCGACGAGGACGGCATCGCCCTCGGCGAGCACGAGGAGCCCGGCGCCACCGTCCTCGGGCTGTCCGCCCTCACGGGGGAGGGCGTCGGTGAGCTGCGCGAGCTGCTCGGCCAGTTCACGCAGGAGCGGGGCGCGGCCACCCGGCGCATCTCGGCCGACGTCGACCGCGCCGCCGGCCGGATGCGGCCCCTGTACGTGGCCGAAGGCCGCCCGGGAGCGGAGATCTCGGAGCAGGCGCGCGCCGAGTTCGAGGACCGGCTCGCGGAGGCGGTCGGGGCGAGCGCGGCCGGCCTCGCCGCCGAACGGGCCTGGCGGCGCAACGCCGGGAAGGCGTGCGGAACCCCCTGGCTGCGGCTGTGGCGCTGGTACGAGAACCGGCGCGCCCCGCGCACCCTGTCCGGGCTGGCTGCGCTGGCGGCCATCGGCGGTCGGGGCACGGGCCAGGCTGCGGAGCCGCAGTCGCCGGCCGAGGCGGAGGTGACGGCCCGGCAGCGGGTGGAGCAGGCGGTCAGGGCGGTCGCCGACGCCGCGGCGACCGGGCTGCCCGACCCGTGGGCGCAGGCGGTGCGCGAGACCGCGGTGCGGGGCGGGGAGCAGCTTCCGGAGATGCTGGACGAGGTCGCGCTGACGCTGGGGCCGGCCGCTTCGCCGCCCGGCACGAAGCCGCCGCGGCCCGCGTGGTGGCCGGCGGCGGTGCTCGCGCAGGCGGCGATGACGCTTCTTCAGATCTATGGCGGATTGTGGTTGGTGGGGCAGATCGTGGGCGTGCTGCCGCCGCACCTGCTGCCGCCGGTGCTGCTGATGGCTTCGGGCATCGTCGGCGGGCCGCTGGTGGAGTGGACCTGCTCGCTCGCCGCCCGCGGACCGGCGCGGCGGTACGGGCAGGACGCCGAGCGGAGGCTGCGGCAGGCCGCGGCCGGCTGCGGGCGGGCCCGGGTGCTGGAGCCGGTGGCCGCGGAACTCCTGCGGTACCGGGAGGTGCGCGAGCAGTACGCGGCGGTGGCGAGGTTGTCCACATCCCGCTCGTAATCCACAGGCAAAAACGGAACTTGGGGGTCCGGGCGAGTCTTGTGGTGCCCGTGCGGAGAGGCCGCGCGGGCACGACGAGGGGAGGCGGCCGCCGTGAACGACACGCTGGTGACGCTCGTGGGGTACGTGGCCACGCAGATCGACTACAAGGAAACCGCGAACGGGCCGTCCGCACGGTTCCGATTCGCGGTCACGCCAAGGTATTTCGACCGCCGGAAAGACGCTTGGACAGACGGGTCCACCAGCTTCTACACGGTGTGGGCCCGGCGCACGCTCGCGGTCAACCTGACCGGTTCCGTTTCGGTCGGGGAGCCGCTCGTCGTGCACGGCCGGCTGCGGGTCCGGGACGACCCGCCCGACGCGGAGGGGAACCGCTGGTTCTCGGCGGAGATCGACGCGACCGCCATCGGGCACGACCTCAACCGCGGCACCGCCGCGTTCCGCAGGATCACCAGGGCCGAACCGGCACTGATGGTCGCTCAGAAGGCGGCGGTGGTCTGAGTGTTCGATGAGGCTAGGATTCCCCGGTACTCACGGGCACCTGGGTCTTTGGCCCGAAGGGGAAGACTGTGTCGATTGGCGTTCCCGCATCCTCCGCTTCATATTCCGCTTCTGCTGCTGCGGCTGATCCGCTACCTGATCCGCTGCCTGCCGGGGCCCGCGCCGCGGCTCCGGCGGCAGGCTCCGCCGCGGCCCGCTCCCCCAGACCCGGCGGCGAAGCGGCCCCCGCGGCGGGGCGCGGCGCGGCGCGCCGCCCCCTGGCCGCCGCGCTGCTCGCCGCGGCCCTCACCGCCGCGCCCGGCGCCCGCGCGGCCGCCGACACCGGCATGCCCGCGCCCCGGACCGCGGAAGGGGCCGGCGCCGTGCTGGACGGGCTCAAGACGTACGGGCAGGCGGTCCTGCGCGCCCCCGACGGCTCGGTCCGGCAGATCCCGGCCGGGCTCTACGAGATGCGGGTCGACGGCGGCGGCACCCTCCAGACGTACGGGGTCGGAGTCGCCGGCCACGCCCAGCCCCACGCCCGCTACACCGAGAGCGCCTGGGGCGGCAGCCCCCTGGCCGGGAACGCCGAGGCGGGCCGCATCCGCTGGGTCCTGGAGCACTCCTATCCGCAGCTGAACGACCTCGCCGGACTCGCCAAGGCCGCCGGCGCGGGTGCGCTCACCGCGGAGAGCGCGGCGGCCGGAACCCAGGTGGCGATCTGGCGGCTCGCCGACGGCGCGAGCGTGGAGGCGGCCGACCCGGCCGCCGAGAAGCTCGCCGACTACCTCCAGCGGTCCGCCGGCCGGCTTCCCGAGCCGCCGGCCTCGCTCGGGCTGGACCCGGGCAGCGTGTCCGGCCCGGTCGGCAGCAGGATCGGCCCGGTCACGGTCCGTACGGGCGCCCAGAGCGTGTCCGTCGCCCCCGACGCGGCGGCCGTCGCGATGGGCGTCCGCATCGTCGATGCCGAAGGCAAGCCGGTCACGGCCGCCGCCAACGGCAGCCGGCTGTACTTCGAGGTGCCCGCCGGCACCCCGGACGGGACCGCCTCCGTCACCGTGCAGGGCTCGACGAAGGTGCCGGTCGGACGCGTCTTCACCAGCGGCATGCCGACCCAGGCCCAGATCGTCGCCGGCTCCAGCGCCTCCGCCGTCAGCGCGCAGGCCACCGCGCTGTGGCCGGCGGCCGTCGTCACCGAGGCCGGCGCCGCCGGCGACACGACCCTTCCGAATACGGTCGCGGCGGCCGCCTCCTCGGAAACCACCCCCGAGGAGGAACGCCTGGCCACCAGCGGCAGCTCCGCGGCCACCCCGGTGATCGCCTCCCTGGCGGTGGGCTTGGTGGTCCTGGGCGGCCTGGTGGTCCTCCTGGTCCGCAAGCGACCGCTGGAGGAGGAGGAAGGCGCCTAGCCACGCCGCCGCCCAACGAGGTGCCGCACCTCCCGAGGAGCGGCGGCACCGCGGCACCGCGGCCGCCCGCGCGTCCGCTGTACGGGGGCTGAGGGAAAGCTGACCGGTTCCCGGGCGGTGGGCCGGGGTAAGCGCGTGGGGTGGCGGATCATGAGATGACCTTGAGAGGGACCGCAGCGCGCTGGGACCGGGCGCTGTTCGACGCGGTGGCACGGCGCCACTGGCCGGGTGGGGAGCGGGTGCTGCCGCGCCTCGGGCGGGCCGCCAACCACGGAGTGCTCTGGGGAGGGACCGCCCTCGCGATCGCCGCGTTCGGCTCCGCCCCCGCCCGCAAGGCGGCACTCCGGGCGAGCGCCTCCCTGGCCCTGGCCTCGGCGACGATCAACACCATCGGCAAGTGGTCCGTACGCAGGGCCCGGCCGCTGCTGGACGGGGTGCCGGCGGTCCGGCAGCTGTCCCGGCAGCCGCAGACCACCTCCTTCCCGTCCGGGCACTCGGCGTCCGCCTTCGCGTTCGCCACCGGGCTCGCACTCCACGCGCCCGCCCTGGGCGCCGCGGTGGCACCCGTCGCCGCGTCCGTCGCGTTCTCCCGGGTCTACACGGGGGTGCACTACCCGTCCGACGTCGCCGCAGGCGCGGCCCTCGGCGTGGCCGCCGGGTTCGCCGTCCGCCGCATCGCGCAGCGGCTGGAAGGCGCACGGGCCGTCCCCGGCGACGAGCCGGACGCCGTCGACGCGCCCGCCCTGCCCGACGGGGAGGGGCTCGTGGTGGTCGTCAACGCCGGGTCCGGCAGCGCCGCCGCGGCCGGGCTCGACGTCTTGAGGGACCGGCTGCCGAAGGCGGAGATCGTCGAATGCGACGGCCCCGACCTGCGGCGCGAGCTGAACGCCGCAGCGGGCCGGGCCGCCGTGCTCGGGGTGTGCGGTGGCGACGGCACCGTCAACGCCGCCGCCACCACGGCCCTGCGGGCCGGACTGCCGCTCGCCGTGTTCCCCGGCGGCACCCTCAACCACTTCGCGCTGGACCTGGGCCTGGCCGGTGCGGAGGAGACCTGCCGGGCCATCGCGGAAGGCCGCGCCGTCAAGGTCGGCGTCGGCCGCTTCACGCCCGGCCCCGAACCGGTCGCCGCACCCGGCCCGGACGCCGATCCCGATCCCGATCCCGATCCCGATCTCGGTTCCGACACCGCCCGTGCTTCCGGCCGCGCCGCGGAAGCCGAGCCGGCCGCGCACCCCGGCGGCGGGGCTCCCGCCGGGTACTTCCTCAACACCTTCAGCATCGGCGCCTACCCGGAGCTGCTGCGGCACCGGCTGCACTGGGCGCCCCGCATCGGCGGCGGCCCGGCCATGGTGCTCGCGGCCTGGCGGGTGCTGCGCACGCAGCGGCCCGTGCGGCTGCGGCTCTCGGGCCGGCCGCGGAACGTCTGGCTGCTGTTCGCCGGGAACGGCACCTACCACGGCACCGGCCCCGCCCCCCGGCGCCGCGACAGCCTCGCCGAGGCCCTGCTCGACGTCCGCCTCGTGCACGGCGGCGGCCGGCCCGGGCCGCGGCTCCTCGCCGCCGCGTTCGCGGGGCCGCTCTCCCGGTCCCCCGTCCACACCGCGACCCGGCTCCCGCACCTGCGCATCGACGACGTCCCGCCCGGCACCCCGCTGGCGTACGACGGCGAGTACGCCCGGGCCCCGCAGTCCCTGGTCGTCGACACCCTCCCGCACGCACTGACCGTCTACCGCCTCAGCTGACCGGCCGGGCGGCCGCCGGACGCGCCGTTCCTGCGCCTTTCCTGCGGCTCCGCCGCAGACCAGCGCCGTGATCCTGCGGGTCGGCGGGGGTCGGCGGGGCCGCGGCGGCAGAGGTGGCAGGGGAGCCCGGCCGGGGCTGCAG
>NZ_RPSE01000170.1:0-12044 GCF_003949955.1 Streptomyces sp. WAC05292 | reverse complement strand
CCCACTGACCGGCCGCCGCCCGAGGGAGCGGCGGCGGGGGCGGGGCCCGAGCCGCGCAGCGGGACCTCCTTGACGAACCAGGCCGCGGCGAAGCCCAGTACGGCGACGAACGCGCCGAGCAGGAACGCGGAGTGCGTGCCCGCGGCGACCGCGTACTGGTATGCCTCGCGCACCGTCTCCGGCAGCTTCGCCAGGCTGGCCGCGTCGAGCTGCGCGGAGCCGACCGAGCCGGCGGCCTCGGGGCCCAGGCGTTCGGCCATCGCGTCGGTGACCCGGCCGGTGAAGAGCGACCCCATGAGCGCGACGCCGAACGAGCCGCCGAGGGTGCGGAAGAGGGTGGCCGTCGAGGAGGCGACGCCCATGTCCTTCATCTCGACGCTGTTCTGCGCCACCAGCATGGTGATCTGCATGAGGAAGCCGAGACCGGCCCCGAGGATCGCCATGTACACGCCGGAGACGAGGCGGCCGGTGCCGGTGTCCATCTGCGCGAGCAGGTAGAGCCCGGCGACCATGAGGGCGCCGCCGACGATGGGGAACACCTTGTACTTGCCGCTGTTGGTGGTGACGCGCCCCGCGATCAGCGAGACGGCCATCATCGACAGCAGCATGGGCAGGAGCAGCAGGCCGGAGTTGGTGGCGGAGGCCCCCTGCACGGACTGCTGGAAGAGCGGCAGGTAGAGCACGGCGCCGAACATGGCGAAGCCGACGAGGAAGCCGATCACCGACATGAGGGTGAAGTTGCGGCTGCGGAAGATGTGCAGCGGCATGACGGGCTCGGCGGCCCTGGTCTCGGCGAAGAGGAACGCGGCGGTGGCGGCCACGCCGACGGCGATCAGGCCGAGGATCTCGGCCGAGCCCCAGGCGTACTCGGTGCCGCCCCAGGTGGTGACGAGGACGGTGGAGGTGATGGCGACGGTCAGCAGGGCCGCCCCCAGGTAGTCGATCTTGCCCTGGGCCTTCTTCTTCGGCAGGTGCAGGACGGCGGTGACCATGGCGAGCGCGACGGCACCGAGCGGCAGGTTGATGTAGAAGGACCAGCGCCAGCCCATGTGGTCGGTGATGGTGCCGCCGACCAGCGGACCGCCGATCATGGCGAGGGCCATCACGCCGGCCATCATGCCCTGGTACTTGCCGCGGTCGCGGGGCGGGATCAGGTCGCCGATGATCGCCATGACGCCGACCATCAGACCGCCGGCGCCCAGGCCCTGGACGGCGCGGAAGCCGATCAGCTGACCCATGCCCTGGGCCATGCCGCTGAGCGCCGAGCCGATCAGGAAGATCACGATGGAGGCGAGGAAGGAGCCCTTGCGCCCGTACATGTCGCCGAGCTTGCCCCAGATGGGCGTGGAGGCGGCGGTGGCCAGCGTGTAGGCGGTGACCACCCAGGACAGGTGCTCCAGGCCGCCGAGCTCGCCGACGATCGTCGGCATCGCCGTACCGATGATCATGTTGTCGAGCATGGCCAGCAGCATGGCGATCATCAGCGCCATGAGGACGACCCGGACGCTGCGCGGCTTCACCTCCTCCGCCGCCGCCCCGGCCTTTGTGGCATTGTCGACCATGATCCGCTCCCCGTTGCACGCCGGTTGCCGGACGGCAGTCCCGCGGCCCGCTCCTGCGCGCACACGGTGTACTTACTTGCCGACCGGCTAGTTCACTACACTGGGGAAGGTAAGCCTGTCACTAGCCGGGCGTCAAGTAAGCAGTGTGGGGAGAGGCATGTCCAGCAGCAGTCCGCAGGGGCGTCGAGGCAACACGCGCCAGCGCATCCAGGACGTCGCGCTGGAGCTCTTCGCCGAGCAGGGGTACGAGAAGACGTCGCTGCGTGAGATCGCGGAGCGGCTGGAGGTCACGAAGGCGGCGCTGTACTACCACTTCAAGACCAAGGAAGACATCATCATCAGCGTCTTCGACGACGTCACCCGCCCGATCGACGAGCTGATCGGGTGGGCGGAGCAGCAGCCCCGCACCCTGGAGACGAAGCGGGAGGTGCTGCGCCGCTACAGCGAGGCGATGGCCGCGGGTGCGCAGCTGTACCGCTTCATGCAGGAGAACCAGGCGACGATGCGGGAGCTGAGCATCGGCGAGACGGTCAAGCGCCGCCTGTTCACCCTGGTCGAGCTGCTCCGCAACGACGACGGCCCGCTGACGGACCAGGTCCGCTGCGTCAGCGCCCTCTTCACGCTGCACGCGGGGATGATGTTCCTCCAGCACGTGGAGGGCGACCCGGAGGAGACGCGGGTCGCGGCCCTGGAGGTCGCCACGGACCTGATCACCCAGGCACACCGCGGCTCCTGACGACCGTACGGCCACCTCTCCGCGGGACCGTGCAGGTGCGGACCTCCCGCCGGGCTCCCGACCGGCCCCGCATCCGGCGCGGACGGGGCCGGCGGGAGCGGGCCGGGGCATCGGGCGACGGCGGCCGGGACACCGTTCCCGCCTGTCCGTGCTACGGCGAGGCCGGGAAGACGGCCGGGCCGAAGCGGACCGGGTCATGCCACGGCTGCGTACCGACGACCCAGGCGACGTTCAGGAAGCCCTGCTTGTCGACCCCGAGCGCGGTCAGCAGATCGGGCGCCTGGTTCGCCATGGCAAGGGGCGCACCGGGCGGGAAGACGGACGGGCCGAAGCGGACCGGGGCGTGCCACGGCTGCGTGCCGACCACCCACGCCACGTTCATGAAGCCGTCCCGGTCCACGGCGAGCGCGGTCAGGAGGTCAGGCTGCTGCTTGGCCATGGCCACCGAGGCACCCGGCGGGAAGGCAGACGGGCCAAACCGCACCGGGGCATGCCACGGCTGCGTACCGGCCACCCACGCCACGTTCAGGAAACCGTCCCTGTCCACCGCGAGCGCGGTCAGGAGGTTGTCGTTCTGCTTGGCCATGGCCACCGGAGCACCCGGCGGGAAAGCGGACGGGCCGAACCTCACCGGGGCATGCCACGGCTGCGTACCGGCCACCCACGCCACGTTCAGGAAACCGTCCCTGTCCACCGCGAGCGCGGTCAACAGGTTGTCATTCTGCTTCGCCATGGCCACCGGAGCACCCGGCGGGAAAACGGACGGGCCGAACCTCACCGGGGCATGCCACGGCTGCGTACCGACCACCCACGCCACATTCAGAAAGCCCTCCCTGTCCACCGCGAGCGCGGTCAACAGGTTGTCATTCTGCTTCGCCATGGCCACCGGAGCACCCGGCGGAAACACCGACGGCCCCACACGCACCGGGGCATGCCACGGCTGCGTGCCAACCACCCACGCCACATTCAGAAAGCCCTCCCTGTCCACCGCGAGCGCGGTCAACAGGTTGTCATTCTGCTTCGCCATGGCCACCGGAGCACCCGGCGGGAAAACGGACGGGCCGAACCGCACCGGGGCATGCCACGGCTGCGTACCGGCCACCCACGCCACGTTCAGGAAACCGTCCCGGTCCACGGCGAGTGCGGTCAGGAGGTTGTCGGTCTGCTTCGCCATCGCCGGGCGCACTCCGGAGAAGGCGGTGGACGGCTGCTGGGGTGGCGGGACCGGGGCTCCGCCGGGCGGGATGGCCTGCTGCCCGTTGATGTTGCCCGCCTCCAGGTACCGGCAGACCAGGATCCAGCCGGTTGCGCCGCTGCTCCCCACCGGCACGCCCTCTTTCACCCCGCAGCCGACCTTGGTGGTGGGCGACGCCGGGTTCATCCACACGATCTGCGAGTAGTGCCCCCACGCCTTGAAGTTGGTCCCGGCGGCCGCGCCGCTGTTGACGGGGGCATTGTTGTCGGCGTCGAACTGCGGTTTCTCGGCCATCCAGCTGAAGGAGACCGAGGGGTCGAGCGCGATCAGGGGGCGCGCCGGCCCCGGCGAGGAGTTGAGGAGGTTCTCGCCCTGGTTGCCGTTGGTGGCGCGGCTGCTGTGGTGGAGTCGGCCGCCCGCGCTGGAGGCGGGATCGTCGGCCCACGCCTGCGCATCGCAGGCGACCTTGGCGTCCCAGACGACGGGGGTAGCGGTGAGACCGGGGTTGAACTTCCGGGCGGCGGCGCTGCGCGCGTCGTTGTGGGCGCGGACGATCGCGGCGGCGTCGGCGTCGCTGATCTGCGAGCCCGTACCGGGCGGGAGGTCGGACGAGGGGCAGGTCTCGCCCCTGGCCTCGACGGCGGCGACCGCATCGACCGGGCCGGCCGCGGGGCCGCGGGCCGGCTCCCCCAGGCCGAAGGCGGCCGGAGCCGCCGGGCCCAACATGATCAGACCGCAGGCGAGTGCAGCCGCTGTGGCGAGTGAGTTCGGTTTCATCGGGCACCTCTGGACTCTCCGTGGAGGTCTCCGGTCACCGGGCGCAGGTCCCCCGCGCATCCGGGTGGTGAGACCACCGTCGCCCGTTCGGCGTACATCGGCCGCCCGGCGAGGACCCCGTTGCGCCACTCGGGTGAATTCAGCCCACGGAATGCGCCGACCTTCCGCCGTCAGCGCAGGCGCCGGTCCGCCTCGGCGATCGGGACGTCATTGACGGCGGCCTCGCGGCGGGACATCAGGCCGTTGCCGTCGAACTCCCACTGCTCGTTGCCGTGGCTGCGCCACCAGCGGCCGGCGGTGTCGTGCCACTCGTACTCGAAGCGGACGGAGATCCGGTTGCCCGTGTACGCCCAGAGCTCCTTGCGGAGCCGGTAGTCCAGCTCGCGACGCCACTTGTCGGCGAGGAAGGCACGGATCTCGGCGCGGCCGGTGAGGAAGCGGTCGCGGTTGCGCCATACGGAGTCCTCCGTGTAGGCGAGGGCGACCCGCTCGGGGTCGCGGCTGTTCCAGGCGCCCTCGGCGGCCTGCACCTTGGCGCGGGCGGACTCCTCGGTGAAGGGCGGCAGGGGCGGGCGGGCGGCGGTCACGGGGGGTCTCCTCTCGGGGGCGCGACGGCGGAAGGCCGGCGCTGACGGTGTGGGCGCACGACAGGGCGAGAACGGTCGTTCTCGCATGCGGGGGCAACGTTAGAGAACGACCGTTCTCAGCGCAAGGGGATCTCGGTTACGCTGCCGCCATGGACGACGAAGAGGCCCGCACCCGGCTGCTCGACGCGGCGGAGGCGCTGTTCTACGCCGAGGGCATCCAGGCCGTCGGCATGGACCGCATCCGCGCGGGGTCCGGGGTACCGCTGAAGCGGCTCTACAAGCTCTTCCCCGCGAAGGAGGCGCTGGTCGCCGGCTACCTGGAGCGGCGCGACCGGCGCTGGACCGGCAGCCTGCGGGAGGCGGTCGCGGCCTCCCCGGCCGATCCGGTGGGCGCCGTCTTCGACTGGCTGGCCGCGTGGTTCTCGGAGCCGGGGTTCCGCGGGTGCGCGTTCCTGAACGCGTACGGCGAACTCGGCGCGGGCGGCCCGGCCGCGGTCCTGGACCCCGTACGCCGCCACAAGGCGGGACTACGGGCACTGCTGGCCGACACCCTCCCCCCGGGGCCGGACCGCGAGGAACTGGCCGAGCAACTCCTGATCCTGGTCGAGGGTGCGACGGCGGTGGCCGCCCTCACCCCCGGCCCCGCGCCGGCGCGCCGCGCGGCCGCCACCGCCGCGGCGCTCCTGAGAGCGGCGGACGGCCGGGACGGTTAGCCGCCGGTGATGGCGCCGGTGCCGGTGCCGGTGCTGCGGGGGAAGGTGATCTCGACCCGGCGGTTCTTCTTGCGGCCTTCCTCCGTGCCGTTGTCCGCGATCGGGTAGTCCTCGCTGTAGCCGCGGACGTCGTAGACCACACCGGGGACGGTGACCGTCTTCGCCAGCTCGGCCTGTACGGCGTCCGCGCGCTGCTTGGACAGCACCTGGCCGTGCTCGTAGCTGCCCTGGTCATCGGTGAAGCCGAAGACGCGGATGCGGACGGCCTTCTGGGTGTTGATCTCCTGCGCGATGGCCTGTATCCGGGCGGCGGCGGCCGCGTTGAAGACGGCGCTGTTCTCCGGGAAGAGGACCTCCGACTGGAGGGCCATCATGACGGTCTGGTTGGTCTCCTGGCGGCGCTGCTCGCCGCCGAGGTCCTCGACGACCTCGGCGATGTCGAGCACCTTGACGGGAGCGAGCGTCCCGCCCTGGGGGATCTTCAGGCCGGGGGCCTTGGAGTCGATGGGGACGGGCGCCGCGGCGGAAGGCTCCGTGCCGGGCGGGACGGACGGCTTGACGTCGTCGGCGGCGGCCGTGCCGACGCCGATGCCGACGGCCTGGAATCCGGCCATGAGCATGCCGATCACGGCTGCTGACGCGGCGACGCGGGGGCGTTTCGTCATGGGGTCACCCGGAAATCTTGATCGTCGCCGAGGCGAACGTCGGCAGGTTGAACTCGACCTCGGTCGTACTGGTCGGCGGAGCCGGGAACTGCGCGAAGAAGGGCACGGTCGCCCCTTGTGCAATCAGGGCAATCCCAGTCGTGCAGAGGCACCTGCCGTCTGTGTCACGCAGCACGTAGTACCGCTTCTTGCCGACCTTGTCGGTAACGTTGACGCCAGCGATTGATGTGCCGCTCTGAGTCAGTTCATTTCCGCGCCAAGAGGGCGTCTTTGCGTAGTCAGCAGAACCCGTGTTCTTGAATTGGCCACTGACCGTGAGGAATCCACCCCCCTCGCGGACGGCGGAGTTGATGACAAGAACCATTCCGTCCTCGCCGTTGACGGTGGCAAGCACCTGGGTCGGTGTCGGACTGGCAGACCCGGATGCAGGCGGCTGCGAGGCGACATCCTGCGACTTGACGGCGCCAGGCTTTTGCGACTCCTGCTCGCCATTCCCGCCTCCGCACCCGGTCATTACCACTGCGAGAACCGCCATGGCAGCAGCAACTCCCCCACTGGGTACCTCGGTGCGCCGAACGCTCATCTGTGCCGCTTCCTTGTCTCTCGGTCCCATCAATCAACCAGTCGCACAGTAAACAGCGTCCTCGCCAGCCGACTGAGCGGACCAGGCTCCGCCGGATCCAATTTGAGGACTTCCCCCTTGCACACGATTGTGACGCCGAGTTCTCCGGGGGATGGTGTCGGTCTCGGAGTCGCGCCAGTAGCGGTGGCGGTCGGCGCAGGCGAGGGTGCTTTCGCGGAACGCAGAGTGCAGCGGGGTTCGATTGCGGCCCTCGCTGAGGCCACGGCGTGCATACCAGCGCTTGCAGGCACAGCCGACTTACCGACAGGGCGATTCGTCCGCACCGAGACAGTGAACTCCCGCACCGATGCCTGACACTCGGCTTTGGCATCATTCCGGGCAGCGAAATCGACGGCTTTCGAGCAAGCCCCCTGCGATCTGAAGGATCTTCCCTTTACGAGATCCTCCCAGTCCCGCGGCTCGAGAGCAGGTAGGTTCAGCCCCACAAAGGCCTGATCTCGAGCCTCGCGGGCGGCAGCCAGCGCTGCGGCATCAGCCGCGCCTTGCGCATCACTGCGGGTCACGCTGGCCATGCCGACGACGAAGAACACCAACGCAGCGAAGAGCAGACCCACCACCGCCACAATGTAGATGGGGAAGGCCTGCCCACGATCACTGCCCAGACGCCCAAAAATCACTTGCCGGCCGTGATGGCTCCGATTTGAGTCGTGATCTTCGCCGTGATCGTCTGCCCGATGCCCGTGCCCACGATCGCGCCGATGATGACCACCACCACCAGGATGATCCCCAGGTACTCGAAGGCCGTCTGGCCGCGGTCGCGGGTTCGGGGCGTGGTGTACCGCTTCCGCATCCGCGCCAGGGTGCTCTGCGTCATGAGGGGTCCCTCCCGGTCCGGTGGCGCTGTCGGTCTGCGGACCGTACGGCGCGTTACGGGTCGTCACCAAGGGTCCCGGGGCCCAATTGCGGACCCACTGTGCGCGGCGTCTAGCCACGTCCCGTCACCCCCGGTCGGGCGGTTCCGAGCCAGCGGGCTATCGCCTCGCTGCGGGTGGTGCTGTGCAGCTTGGCGAAGATGCGGTTGATGTGGTTCTTGACCGTCTTCTCGCTGATGAAGCACGCGGCCGCGATCTGCTGGTTGCTCATTCCGGACGCGATCAGGTCCATGATCTCCGCCTCCCGCGAACTCAGCCCGAACAGAACAGAGTTGTGCAGCCGCTCAGGAAACTGTGCCACAGTTCGTTGCGGTTGCGAAGAGGCCCGGAGTTCTGCGAGGAGCGCGCCGGCGGCGGTCGGGGTGAAGTGGGCGCGGCCTTCGCGGACGTCGCGGACCGCTCGGACCAGGTCGTCCGCCGTGAATTCGCCGTGCACCAGGTAGCCGCCGGCGCCCAGCAGCAGGGTCTCCCGGATGATTTCGGCCTCCCGGCTGTACGTCAGCATCAGCACCGGTGCCAACCGCACCAGGTGCGGGAGGGCCGAGATGCCGTCGACGCCGGGCATGCGGACGTCGAGCAGGACGACGTCCGGGGCGTGGCGGCGGGTCAGGCTGAGGGCTTCGCGGCCGTCGGCGGCCTCGGCGGCGATCTCGAAGCCGCCCGCGGCGCCGAGGAGGGCGGCGAGGCCGGCCCGGACGACGGGGTTGCCGTCGGCGATGAGGACGCTCAGCGCTGCCATCAGCCGCCTCCGAACATCGCGCCGAAGTCGACGTCGGCCCCGTACACGAACCCGCACACGAGCAGGATCAGCGTCCCGGGCAGCATGAACATGGTCACCGCGAAGGTGGCTTTGGGGACGGCGCGGGCGGCGCGGCGGCGGGCGTTCTGGGCGTCGGTGCGGCGCATGTCCTCGGCGATGGCGATCAGGGTGTCCACGATCGGGGAGCCGAGTTCCTCGCCCTGCTGGAGGGCGGTGACGAACTGGGCGACCTGTTCGGAGTCGTTGCGGCGGCGCAGGTCGTCGAAGGCCTGGCGGCGGCTGACGCCCATGTCCATCTGCTGGAGGGTGATGCGGATCTCGTCCGACCAGGGGCCTTCGTACTTGTCCGCGACGCGTTCCAGGGCCTGCCGGAAGCCGAGGCCGGCGCTGACGACGACGGCGAGGACGTCGAGGAAGTCGGGCAGGGTCCGCTCGATGTGGTCGCGGCGCATCCGCATCGCCGACCACAGTCCGGCCTCGATCCAGAACAGGCCGAAGGCGACCATCAGCAGAGCCGGTACGAGCTGCCCGTTCAGCAGCATCGCGAACGCGCCGACGGCGCCCAGGAAGCCGTAGACGGCGCGGCGGGCCGCGTAGCGGTCGATGGTGAGGCCCGCCGGGTTGCCCGCCATGTCGATCTGGCGGCGTTTGCGGGCCACCCGGGCGGGCCCCATCAGGCGCAGCACGAGCGGCGCCCAGCGGATGCCCAGCCGGTCGACGGCCGAGCCGACGGCGGTGGTGCGGGTGGCGCCGACCTCCAGGGCGAGCGCCAGGTCGGTCGGGAGTTTCGTCTCGGCCCGGTAGAGCCGGATGCCGTGGAAGATCCCGAGGACGGAGGCTCCGAGGGCCAGGGCCAGCAGCAGGGCGGTCACGTCGGCTCGCTCCCCCTCACACGTCGATCTTCGAAAGGCGGCGGATCAGCACGAACCCGAGGGTGAACAGGCCGAGCGCGACGAGGACGGCGCTCTGGCCGAGGAACGCGCCGGTCATCCGGTCCAGTGCGCCCGGCATCATCAGGTTGACCAGCAGCAGCGAGCCCAGGCCGATCGCCGGGACCAGGTAGGCGGTGACGGTGACCTGGGAGAGCTGGGTGCGGATCTCGCGCCGCGTCTCCTTGCGCTGCTCCAGGGTGACCGTCAGGTTCCGCAGCGAGCCGACGAGCGCGCCGCCGGCCCGGGCCGAGAGGACCAGGGTCGAGACGAGGACGACGAGCTCGCGGGAGGGGAGCCGTTCGGCGATCTCTCCGAGGGACTCCTCGATGGAGTGGCCGACGGCGAGGCGGTCCGCGACGCGGGCCAGTTCCTCTCCGGCGGGCGCTTCGAGCTCTTCGGCGGCCATGGCGATGGCGGTGCGCAGGGCGAGCCCGGCCTGGGTGGCGTTGGCGAGGATGCGGGCGAGTTCGGGGAGCTGGTTGATGAACCGCTCGGTGCGCCGGGCGCGCTGCCAGTCGAGGAAGGCGCCCGCCGCCCACACCCCGACGAGGCCTGCGACGGGGCCGAAGAAGGGGGCGAGGAAGCTGGCTGCGAGGAGCCAGATCCCGGCGACGGACATCAGCATGTAGACGAAGAACTCGCCCGGGGTGAGGTCGAGGCCGGTGACGGCCAGTTTGCGCTCGATGCGCCGGCCGAGCGCCGTCCCGCGCAGCCGGCGGTCGACGCCGGGGAAGCGGCGGCGGCGTCCGGCCGGCTCGGGGGCGCCGTCGGAGGCGAGGCGGGCGATGAGGGCGGCGCGCTGGGCCCGGCCGGCGAGGTAGACGTGCACGCCCGCGATGACGAGGACGCAGGCCAGCAGGGTGGCGCCGAGCGTGAGGGCGATGAGTGGGTTCACAGGGCTGTCCGGGTGGCGAGCTGGTCGTCCGACGTGGCGACGCCGAAGGCCTGCGGGATCGGCTGGTTGTTCATGTAGAGGCGGTCCGCGACGCGGCGCGGCAGGGGGTGGTACTCGAACCGGCCGTGGACGCGCCCGTCGGCGCCCATGGGCCGGGCCGCGAAGCGGCAGACGGTGGTGATGCGGAAGGGTTCGCGGCCGTGCGAGTCGAGGACGGCGATCTCGGTGACGCGGCGCGAGCCGTCGCCGAAGCGGGCGAGCTGGACGACGATGTCGACGGCGCTGTTGATCTGGTCCTGGAGGGCCTCGAAGGGCACCTCGACCTCGGACATGGAGGCGAGGGTCTGGAGGCGCATGAGGGCGTCCTCGGCGCTGTTGGCGTGGACGGTGGCGAGGGAGCCGTCGTGGCCGGTGGACATGGCCTGGAGCATGTCGAGGGTCTCGCCGCCGCGGACCTCGCCGACGATGATGCGGTCGGGGCGCATGCGCAGGGAGTTGCGTACGAGGTCGCGGATGGTGATCTGGCCCTTGCCCTCGACGTTCGGGGGCCGGGACTCCAGGCGGATGACGTGCGCCTGCTGGAGCTGGAGCTCGGCGGAGTCCTCGATGGTGATGATCCGCTCGCCCTCCGGGATGAGGCCGGAGAGGGCGTTGAGGAGGGTGGTCTTGCCGGTGCCGGTGGCCCCGGAGACGATCACGTTCATCTTCGACTGGACCAGGCCGGCGAGCAGCAGCAGCATCTGCTCGTCGAGGGAGCCGAGGGCGATCATCTCGTGCAGGGTGAAGGCCCTCGGGAAGCGGCGGATGGTCAGCGTCGCGCCGGTGAGGGAGAGCGGCGGGATGATGACGTTGACGCGCTCGCCGCTGGGCAGGCGGGCGTCGACCATGGGGTTGGCCTCGTCCACGCGCCGGTTGACGGTGGAGACGATGCGCTCGATGGTCTGCATGAGCTGCTCGTGCGAGGCGAAGCGGAGCGGGAGCTGCTCGACCCGGCCGGCGCGCTCCACGAAGATCTGGTCGGGGCCGTTGACCATGATCTCGGAGATCGACGGGTCCTCCAGGAGCGGTTCGAGGACGCCGAGGCCGAGGGCCTCGTCCACGACGCGGCGGATGAGCTGGGCCCGTTCGGCGGTGGAGAGGACGGGGCCCTCGCGGCTGATGATGTGCCCGAGGACGCGCTCCAGCCGGCCCCGCCGCTCGGCGGGGGCGAGGGCGGACATCTCGGCGAGGTCGATCTCCTCCAGCAGCTTGGCACGGTAGGAGGAGACCAGCAGGCCGTCCTCGCGGGGGCCGTGCCGGTCGTCGGGCGTGGCGACCCGGGAACGCAGGCTCATGGTCCGACCTCCGGGTCGTCGTTGGGCATCACGGCCGTCGCCCGGGCGTCTTCGAGGGACAGGCCGGGCACGAGGGACGTGATCGGGATGGTGACGGTGGCGGTCACGGCGTCGGCGTCGGCCGCGACGTGGACGCGCGGTCCGAGCCCGGACCGGACGGCGGCCGCCCCGGCGGCGGCCCCGGTGCCGCGCTCGCGGGCCTCGGCGCGCGCGGCGGTCCGCGCCGCGGTGTCGGCCTGCTCGTGGACGTACGCCACCCAGCCGAGCTGGATCGCGCACAGCGCGACGAACAGCAGGATCGGGATGAACCCGATGTACTCCAGGGCGACCTGACCGCGGTCGCCGCGGGCAGGCGGGCCGCCGGGGGTCCGGG